>JAOKFJ010000004.1 GCA_028247015.1 Methylophilaceae bacterium
CTACATATGCCATTG
This sequence comes from Methylophilaceae bacterium, assembly GCA_028247015.1. Classification (GTDB taxonomy): domain Bacteria; phylum Pseudomonadota; class Gammaproteobacteria; order Burkholderiales; family Methylophilaceae; genus BACL14. The sequence continues at coordinate 16 of JAOKFJ010000004.1, forward strand.
GAGCGTTATCGCCCTTCCTAAAACCACACTTTAAAATACGAGTATAACCTCCAGCCCGGGAATTATATCTGGGTCCAAGTTCACCAAATAACTTACCAACAATTGCACGGTCTCTTAAACGACTAAATGCCAATCTTTGATTATGAACTGATGATACTTTGGCTAGCGTAATTAATGGTTCCGCAATTTTCCTCAGCTCTTTAGCCTTTGGTAATGTTGTGCGTATAATCTCATGGCGCAGCAAAGATGTTGCCATATTTTTAAACATAGCTTTTCTATGACTACTTGTTCGATTTAGCTTTCTATGACTCTTTCCGTGTCGCATTTTTTACTCCAATTCTTTCAATTATACTTTCTCAGCACTGTCAGATGGCCAATTTTCAACCTTCATCCCTAATGTAAGTCCTTTTGTCGAAAGGATATCTTTAATTTCATTTAATGATTTTCTACCTAAATTAGGCGCTTTTAATAAGTCACTTTCATTTCTTTGAATAAGATCACCAATATAGTAAATACTTTCTGCTTTCAAGCAATTAGCTGAACGCACAGTTAACTCAAGATCATCTACTGGTCTCAATAAAACTGGATCAATTACAGGTGCTGGGTTTACTTCTACCTCAGTTAACTCACTTTCTAAATTTGCAAAAACAGATAATTGTCCCATTAAAATTCTTGCAGCATCTCTTATAGCTTGCTCTGCATCCACCACACCATTTGTTTCTACATCAAGGATTAGCTTATCTAAATCTGTTCTCTGCTCAACTCTAGCACTTTCAACAAAATAACTTACTTTATTTATCGGGCTAAATGATGCATCAATCATTATGTATCCTAGTGAATTATCATCTTGTGGCCCTTTGCGTCTTTGTGGGACAGGCTGATAGCCTCTTCCCATTTCTACCTTAGCCTCAATATTTAATTTCCCATCTTTGTTAAGATGAGCAATTACAAGCTCTGGATTGACTATTTCAACATCATGACCAACATCAAAATCGGCAGCAGTTACTGGTCCCTCTTCCGTTTTTGATATTTTTATTGTAGCTTCAGTCCCACTATGAATTTTTAACGCTACTTTTTTTAGGTTAAGCAATACGTCTACTACATCTTCTTGAACACCGTCTAGTGTTGAGTATTCGTGAACAACACCATCAATTTTTACTTCAGTTATTGAGTAACCTGGAATAGAAGATAATAAAACTCTTCTAAGAGCATTACCTAATGTAAATCCAAAACCTCTTTCCATTGGCTCAAGAACTACTTTTGCTCTTTGTGGGTTAATTATATCAACATCAACAATTCTTGGCTTTAGATATTCTGTAGGGCTATTTTGCATAGTTTTCCTTTAAATTTAGTTCTTTATTTTTTAATTATTTTGAGTAGAGCTCAACAATTAATGACTCATTAATTGTTGCAGGAAGATCATCTCTTTGAGGTTTATTCTTAAATACACCTTTAAATGCCTTAACATCAACATCTAACCACTCAGGAAATCCTCTTTCTGCTGCTGCCTCTAATGCTGCTTTAATTCTTAATTGAACTTTTGAAGCTTCAACCACAGTAATTTCATCTCCGGGCATAACTTGGTATGAAGGAATATTTACCCTCTTACCGTTAACAAGAACACTATTGTGCTTAACAATTTGCCTTGCTTCAGTTCTGGAGGCACCAATGCCCATTTTGTATGTAACGTTATCTAATCTTGATTCTAACAGTTGCAGTAAATTTTCACCTGTAATACCTTTTCTTCGATCAGCTTCAGCATAGTATCCTCTGAATTGCTTCTCTAAAACGCCGTATATTCTTCTAAGCTTCTGTTTTTCTCTTAATTGAACACCATAGTCAGAAAGCCTAGACGCTCTTCTTTGTCCATGCTGACCTGGGGGATAATTTCTATTTTCTATAGCGCATTTATCAGTAAAACATTTTTCCCCTTTAAGGAATAATTTTTCACCTTCTCTACGACATTGACGACATTTTGGATCAAGATTTCTAGCCAACTTTACTCTCCTATTATTATCTTGTGACTAAGCATTAAATTCTTCTTTTCTTAGGTGGTCTGCAACCGTTATGCGGTACAGGTGTTATATCTTGAATACTAGTAATTTTTAAACCTATTGAATTTAAGGCTCTCACTGAAGATTCTCTACCTGGGCCTGGGCCCTTGATTCTAACTTCAATATTTTTTACGCCAAATTCCTGTGCAGCTTTACCTGCAGCTTCGGCAGCAACTTGAGCGGCAAATGGAGTACTCTTCCTTGAACCTTTAAAGCCGGCTCCGCCTGATGTTGCCCACGAAAGTGCGTTACCCTGCCTGTCAGTTATGGTAATGATTGTATTGTTAAAAGAAGCATGAACGTGAGCAATACCTTCTGCTACATTCTTTTTAACCTTCTTTTTAATTCTCACATTTGCTTTTGCCATTACTTTGTCCTTAAATTATTTCCTAATTGCCCGAATTGGACCTTTTCTTGTTCTTGCATTAGTTTTAGTTCTTTGTCCTCTAACAGGCAAGCCTCTTCTATGACGAACCCCTCTGTAACAGCCTAAATCCATTAGCCTTTTTATATTCATAGCAACTTCACGACGAAGATCACCTTCAACTACCACCTTTCCAACTTCGTCTCTAAGTTTTTCAACATCAGAATCATTAAGGTCTTTTAATTTTATTGACGCCTTGATTCCGGCAGCAACACAAATTTTTTGTGCCTTTACTCTTCCAATACCAAATATTGCTGTTAACGCAATTTCGGTATGCTTGTTATCTGGTACATTTACACCTGCAATACGGGCCATGAGTTACTCCAATTAAAACGGCATTATTTTCAATAAAGCCTTAAATTATAACTATTTTTTACGCACTTAACAAACTTAAAATTAATGACATGCACCTTGTCTTTGTTTATGTCTAGGATCTTTTGGGCAAATAACCCTAACAACACCTTTTCGTCTAACAACTTTACAGTTTCGACATAATGCTTTTACTGATGTTCTTACTCTCATAATATTATCCTTTTTTTGTCCAGTCCTACTTGGCTCTAAATGTTATTCTTGCTTTAGATAAATCGTATGGGGTCATTTCAACTGTAACCTTATCTCCCGGAAGAATTCGAATGTAATTCATTCTCATTTTTCCTGATATGTACCCTAACACCTCATGACCATTTTCTAATTTAACCTTAAAAGTTGCATTCGGAAGATTTTCAAGTACTTCTCCTTCCATCTCTATGACTTCTTCTTTAGCCATCTATCTAATACCCCCAGAACCACCTTTAAAATTTGCTTTTTTAAGCATGCCATCATATTGATAAGACATCATTTTTGATTGCACCTGATTCATAAAGTCAAGTGAAACCACAACAATAATTAGAAGAGAAGTTCCTCCAAAATAAAATGGCGTATTAAACTTTAATATTAAGAATTCAGGCAATAAACAAACCAAGGTAATGTAAATAGCCCCAATAAATGTTAAACGGCTAACAATAGTATCAATATATTTTGCCGTTTGTTCACCTGGTCTGATCCCAGGAATAAATGCACCACCTTTTTTTAAATTATCCGCAGTTTCTACAGGATTTGATGTTATTGCCGTATAGAAGTATGCAAAAAATATTATTGCAGAAGCAAACATTAAAATATAAAGAGGTTGTCCTGGTGAAATTGCTGCACTAATATCTTTTAGCCAATATAGATTTGTGCTTGTACCAAACCATCCAGCTATAGTTGCAGGAAACAAAATTACACTTGATGCAAAAATTGCAGGAATTACCCCTGCTTGATTTATTTTTAAAGGCAAATGACTAGATTGTCCACCATATAGCTTATTACCAACCTGCCGTTTTGCATAATTTACTGTAACTCTTCGCTGTGCTCTCTCGACAAATACTACAAGTGCAGTTACTAACATAGCCGCAGTAAAAAGAAAAAATACTAGAGGTATTGAAAAAGCCCCTGTCTTAGTTAACTGAAGGGTATTACCTAATGCACTTGGCAGACCTGCTACAATACCAGCAAAAATAATCAGCGATATGCCATTCCCTATTCCTCGTTCTGTTATTTGCTCTCCTAACCACACTAAAAACATAGTTCCACTTACTAATGTAATCATTGATACGAATCTAAACATAAGTCCTGGCTCAAGAACCAAACCAGGTTGCGACTCTAGCGCCAACGTTATACCTATAGCTTGAAAAGCAGCAAGCCCTACAGTTGCTTGACGAGTATATTTTGTAATGATTCTCTGTCCTGCCGCACCCTCTTTTTTCAGCTCCTTCAAATGAGTAGTCATTGAGGTCAAAAGAGTCATAATAATTGAAGCAGAAATATAAGGCATAATTCCCAGAGCAAAAACTGTAAATCTACTTAATGCACCTCCCGAGAACATATTAAACATTCCTAATATGCCGCCACTTTGAGATTCAAAAAGCTTCTTCAGCTCCATAGGATCAATACCAGGGACTGGAATATGTGCCCCTAGTCTAAAAATAACCATAGCTCCTAGCACAAAAAGTAAACGACTCTTAAGGTCGCTCATTTGTCTTATAGAACCTAATGTGCCGTCTTGAGCCAATTCCTAAACCTCTTTTACTTCTTGAATTTTACCACCTGCTGCTTCTATAGCTTCTTTTGCACCTTTACTTAAAGCAATGCCCTGAATAGTATATTTATTTTTTACATCACCGGATAGATATACTTTAGCTGTTAGTGATCTTTCTGGGATTAGATTTGCAGCCTTTAGACTCAGAAGGTCAACAACACCCGCCTTTAATTTATTAATTTCACTTGTCCTTACTTTGGCGTTATATACTTTAGTAACAGAATTAAATCCTCTTTTAGGCAATCGTCTTTGAATCGGCATTTGGCCGCCTTCAAAACCTACTTTATGGAATCCACCTGAACGTGAATGTTGGCCTTTATGTCCTCTTCCCGCTGTCTTTCCAAATCCAGATCCTATACCACGACCAACTCGTCGAGTGTTCTTTTTTGAGCCTTCCGCCGGCTTAATTGTATTTAATCTCATATTAACTCTCTACTTTAAGAAGATAACTTACTGCATTAATCATTCCACGCACTTCCGGGGTGTCTTTTAGTTCAACGCTTTGATGCATTTTTCTAAGGCCTAACCCGACAATGGTTCCTTTGTGAGCGGCTGTTCTTCCAATTACGCTCTTAATTAGGGTGACTTTTACTATACCTACTTTTTCTTTACTCATAATTACCCTCTAATCTCTTCAACGGTTTTTCCACGTTTTGCAGCAATTTCTGAAGGACTATTTACTGCTGCCAATCCATTTAATGTTGCTCTTACTACGTTGTATGGGTTTGCAGAGCCAATACATTTCGCAAGCACATCAGTTACTCCCATAACTTCAAAAATTGCCCTCATAGCGCCACCAGCAATAATTCCAGTTCCTTCCGAAGCTGGTTGGATAAATACCTTGGCAGCTCCATGCTTTCCTGTAACAGCATGAAATAGCGTTCCATTATTTAAATTTACTTTCAACATACCTTTTTTTGCTTCATCCATTGCTTTTTGGACAGCCAAAGGCACTTCACGTGCTTTTCCTTTTCCCATACCAATTGCACCATCACCATCACCTACTACAGTAAGCGCAGCAAAGCTCATTATACGACCGCCTTTAACAACTTTTGTTACACGGTTTACAGCAATCATTTTTTCTCTTAAGCCGTCTTGGTTTTGTTCTTTTGCCATATCTTTTGCCATTTTATTTCCTAGTATTTATTAGAAAGTTAAGCCATTTTCTCTAGCAGCATCAGCTAATGCCTTAATACGTCCATGATATTTATATCCTGAACGATCAAATGCAACTGTTTTTACTCCTGCTTTAACAGCTTTTTCTGCAATTCTCTTACCAATTTCTACAGCTGCATCTACATTACTTCTTGATTTTGATTTAAATTTTTTCTTAACGTCGGCTTCTAATGTTGAAGCTGTTGCAATTATTTTATTATCATTACCATCAATAATTTGCGCATAAATATTAGAATTAGATCTAAAGACCGTAAGTCTTGTAACATTTAGTTCTGCCATTTTTGATCTAGATTTCTTTGCACGACGTAATCTTTGGTTTTCAACGCTCATAATTTAACCTTTATTGTTTTTTAGCTTCTTTAATCACAACGTGTTCATCTGAATATCGAACACCTTTACCTTTATATGGTTCTGGTGGACGATATGCTCTAATTTCTGCAGCAACCTGACCAATCATTTGTTTATTGTTACTTTTCAATACAATTTCTGTTGGGGTTGGCGTTTGTGCGGTCACTCCCTCTGGCAAGTTATGAGATACAGGGTGGGAGAATCCTAATTCAAGATTAATTTTACTACCTTGGACTTGTGCTTTGTAACCAACGCCAATCAAGGTTAATTTTCGCTCGAAACCACTTGTTACTCCTTGCACCATATTTTGCACTAAAGCCCTAACTGTTCCTGACATTGCTTTAGAGTGCTTTGTTTCTTTCAATGCTTTAAAGGTAAGAGTTGAATCTTGTTTACTAATAGCAACATCACCAGTTAATGCTTGGCTTAATACGCCTAATGGTCCTTTTACAGAAACTAATTCAGTAGTAATTGTAAGCTCAACATTATCTGGAAGAACTATTGGATTATTTGCAACTCTAGACATAATTCCTCCTTTAGGCTACATAACAAAGCACTTCGCCGCCAATTCCTGCAGCTTTTGCTTTGATATCTGTCATTACACCCTTGGAAGTTGTTAATATTGCAACTCCAAGCCCATTCATTACCTTAGGAAGATTTTCGCTATCCTTATAAATTCTTAGTCCTGGCTTACTAATTCTTTGTATTTTTTCGATAACAGGTTGCCCCGCGTAATATTTAAGATCTACATTTAATGTTGGTTTTCCTAAAACAACTGCTACATTAAAGCCATCAATATAACCTTCATCTTTTAAAACAGAGGCAATTGCTTGCTTAATTTTTGAGCTAGGCATAGAAACGGAAACTTTATTTCTCATTTGTCCATTTCGGATTCGGGTTAACATATCGGCAATTGGATCACTCATACTCATATTCTTTCTCCTTTACCAGCTTGCTTTTGTAATGCCAGGAACTTCACCACTCAACATTAGATCGCGAAGCTTACTTCTGGCAATACCAAATTTACTATAAACACCTCTAGGGCGGCCTGTTAACGCACAACGGTTTCTTAGTCTTACTGGACTAGAATTTTTAGGTAATGATTGGAGCTTTAATCTAGCTTCGGCTTTCTCTTCAGTTGTTGAGCTTGCATTTTTTATTATTTCATTTAATGCCAAGCGCTTGCCTTTATATTTTTCAACCATTTTTCTTCGTTTTAATTCACGTTCTGTCATGCATAATTTAGCCATATTCTTTTAACCTCTAAATGGAAAACTGAAAGCAGATAAAAGTGCTTGAGCTTCTTCATCAGTTTTTGCAGTAGTTGTAATAGTAATATTCATTCCCCTTAATGCATCAATCTTGTCATATTCGATTTCAGGAAAGATTATCTGTTCTTTAATCCCCATATTGTAGTTACCTCGTCCGTCAAATGATTTTGGTGATAATCCCCTAAAATCACGTTCTCTAGGTATTGCAACATTAATTAGTCTATCTAAAAAAGTGTACATATGAGACTTGCGAAGTGTCACCTTACACCCAACAGGATAGTCGTCTCTGACCTTAAAGTTTGCTATTGATTTTTTTGCAACAGTAATGATAGGTTTTTGTCCGGCCATTTTTTCCATATCACCGACAGCGCTTTCAAGCACTTTTTTATCTGCAACAGCTTCACCAACACCCATATTAAGTGTTATTTTTGTTATTCTTGGGACCTGCATCGAGGATTTGTATTTAAACTGATCACTTAATTGCTTAATCACAGTGTCGTCATAAAATTGTCTAAGTCTAGCCATAATAATTTTCCTAAACGTCTATTGCTTCTTTATTAGATTTATAAATACGTATTTTTTTTCCATCTTTAAGAACTTTAAAAGTCACTTTGTCGGCTTTTTTAGTAGCATTATTAAAAATGGCAATATTTGAAATATTTAAAGGCATTTCTTTATTTATCAAACCTCCCTGATCACCTTTTGCAGGATTTGGTTTAGTATGTTTTTTTACCATATTTAAACCTTCTACCATCACACGACTGTTTTCTAGGAGCCCAAGAACTACACCTTGCTTTCCCTTATCTTTTCCAGTCTGGATGATTACCATATCGCCTTTACGAATTTTATTCATTCATTTACTCCTAAATAACTTCTGGGGCTAATGAAACGATTTTCATGAATCGCTCTGTTCTTAATTCACGAGTTACTGGGCCAAATATTCGAGTCCCAATAGGCTCATATTTATTATTTAATAAAACTGCAGCATTGCCATCAAATTTTATTAATGAGCCATCAGCTCGACGAACACCCTTAGCTGTCCTAACTACTACAGCGTCATAAACTTCGCCTTTTTTTACACGTCCACGAGGTGCTGCGTCTTTGATAGTAACCTTAATAATGTCACCAACACTTGCGTAGCGTCTCTTTGACCCGCCTAAAACCTTAATGCACATAACTGAGCGTGCACCGGTGTTATCGGCTACTTCTAATCTTGACTGCATTTGTATCATGAGTAATTCTCCAACTTAATCCGCTTTAATCTATCCCAGCCTAATACGGCATACCGCCACGGTCAGTATTGGGGCGCTAGCTATATTGTTACGAGCGCCAAAAAGAGCAGCATTATAGGTTATTTAATGAAATAGTTCAAGTTCTGAACTAATTAATAATTTGCGCTTTTGAAACGACCTTTGTTACAACCCATGATTTATTTTTTGAAATAGGTTTATGTTCTGTAATTTCTACAACATCACCTTCACTAATCTCATTTTTTTTCATCATGTGCATGGAACTTATTAGACAATCTCATAACTTTACCAATCAAGGGATGCTTAACAAATCTCTCAACTAATACTGTTATAGTTTTATCCATCTTATTACTAACCACTTTTCCGGTTAATGTTCTAATTACTTTTTGTTTTTTAGTCATTATGCTTGGCTCACTTTTTCTGCAAGAACTGTCTTAATTCTTGCAATATCTTTTTGAATTTTTCCTAGCTGATCAGTTTTATTTGTTTGCTGGGTAGCAACTTGCATACGAGCTGAAAACTGAGATTTTCTGAGATCAATTAGGTCCTTTCCTAGCTCTTCCGTACTTTTTTTTCTTAAATCAGTAGCTTTCATATTTATCCTTTATCCACCAACATGTCTTGTAACAAAAGAAGTTAGAAGAGGTAGTTTAGCCGCAGCTAAACGAAATGCTTCTCTTGCATCTTCCTCTGATACGCCATCCATCTCATACAACATTTTACCTGGCTGGATTTCAGCGACGTAATATTCGACACTTCCTTTACCCTTACCCATTCTAACTTCAGCAGGTTTTTTTGTAATTGGCTTGTCTGGAAAAATTCTAATCCAAATACGCCCACCTCTTTTTATATGTCTTGTCATTACTCTTCTAGCTGCTTCAATTTGTCTGGCTGTAATTCTACCGCGGCCTAACGCCTTCAAACCAAAATCACCAAAACTTACTTTATTACCAGTTAAAGCAAGGCCAGTATTTCTTCCTTTATGTTGCTTTCTAAATTTTTGTCTAGCTGGTTGTAACATTTTTATGCCTCATCTTTCTTGGATTCTTCGGTTACTTTTACTTCCGGAGCTTCTTTTTCTTTAATTTTTTTAACTGCAACTTTTACTACCTTCTTCTCTGCAGGCTCAGCTTTTTTAGTTGCTGCTTTTACTGTCTTCTTAGTTTTTACTTCAGTTTCTAACAAATCTTCTTGATTAGAAGTAATTTCTTTTGCTGTATCTTCAAAAATTTCACCCTTAAATATCCATACTTTAATACCAATAATTCCATAGGTCGTTTGGGCTCTAGCAGTGCCATAATCAATATCTGCTCTTAGTGTATGAAGAGGCACTCTTCCTTCTCTATACCACTCAGATCTAGCAATCTCAATACCATTCAGTCGACCAGAGCTCATAATTTTAATTCCTTGTGCTCCAAGTCGCATCGCATTTTGCATAGCTCTTTTCATCGCTCTCCTAAACATCACTCTTTTTTCTAATTGTTGAGCTATACTTTGAGCAATTAATTTTGCATCTATTTCAGGTTTCCTAACTTCTTCAATGTTTAGTTGAACTGGAATTCCCATCAATTCTTGGATGCTTGAGCGAAGCACTTCAATATCTTCACCTTTTTTGCCAATCACTATGCCTGGTCTTGCAGTATAGATAGTTATTTTTGCATTTTTTGCTGGTCTTTCAATAACAATTTTACTAACAGCAGCATTAACTAATTTTTTATTTAAGAACTCTCTTACCTTGATGTCATTTTGTAATAACAGTGGAAAGTCTTTTGAATTAGCAAACCATCTAGACGTCCAGTTTTTATTTACTGCTAAACGAAAACCGGTTGGATTAATTTTTTGTCCCATAATTATCTCTTTAGTTTCCCACAGTCACTGTTATGTGACAGGTTGGTTTCATAATTTTCCCTGTTCGACCTTTTGCTCGAGCACGAATACGTTTTAAAATTGTTCCCTTATCGACATAAATAGTTTTTATTTTTAACTCATCTATATCAGCACTATTATTATGTTCTGCATTAGCAATTGCAGATTCGACTACTTTTTTAATAATCTCAGCACCTTTTTTTGGGCAGAAATTAAGAATATCTAAAGCATTATCTACTTTTTTTCCACGAACCATATCTGCCACTAATCTTGCTTTTTGTGGCGATAATCTAACCCCTTTTAAAATTGCTGAAACCTCAATAGCCATGATTATTTCGCCTTCCTGTCAGCAGAGTGACCTTTAAATGTTCTTGTAAGTGCAAACTCCCCTAATTTATGTCCAACCATATTATCTACGATAAGAACTGGGACATGTTGGCGACCATTATGTATCGCAATCGTCAACCCAATAAAATTAGGGAGTATTGTAGAGCGTCTAGACCATGTTTTAATAGGTTTTCGATCTCTTGTTTCTGCGGCTACCTCAACTTTTTTTGCTAAGTGAGCATCAACGAATGGTCCTTTTTTAACTGAGCGTGACATATTTATTTACCTTTTGTTAGATGGTCGACGACTGATTCGCATATTATCAGTTCGTTTATTATTTCTTGTTCTGTACCCTTTAGTAGGAACTCCCCACGGACTTACTGGATGTCTACCACCTGATGATCTTCCTTCACCACCACCATGAGGGTGATCTACTGGATTCATCACAACACCCCTTACTGTTGGTCTAACACCTCTCCATCGCATTGCACCTGCTTTTCCAATTGACCTCAATGAATGTTCATCATTACCTACAGCACCGAGGGTTGCCTTACAATCTACATGGACTTTTCTTACCTCGCCTGATCTTAATTTTAATTGAGCGTAGTTACCTTCTCTAGCAACAAGTTGTACCGATGTACCTGCTGAACGAGCCATTTGCGCCCCTTTTCCGGGTCTAAGTTCTACACAATGAATTGTACTTCCCACTGGTATATTTTTTAACAGCATTGCATTGCCATTTTTAAATGGAGCATCTAAGCCGCTTAGTAATTTTTCTCCAGCTGTTACTCCTTTTGGGGCAACGATATATGTTCTCTCTCCATCTGCATAGCAAAGTAAAGCTAAATGAGCAGATCTATTTGGATCATATTCTATTCTTTCAACGGTTGCAGGAATACCATCCTTATTTCTTTTGAAATCAACCAGACGAATATGCTGCTTATGTCCGCCACCCTGATGTCTAACTGTGATTCGGCCATGGTGATTTCGTCCTGAGCCACGAATCTTCTTTGCTAAAAGCGGTGCATGCGGCTTACCTTTGTGCAGGCCTTCAGTTACTACTTTTTGAAGTCCTCGTCTACCAGGTGAGGTTGGTTTTACTTTTATAATCGCCATCTTGTTTCTCCCTATTCACCCGTAAAGTTAATTTCTTGACCAGGCTTTAAGCTTACATAAGCCTTTTTCCAATCAGGTCGTTTACCCATAGTTCTGCCACGTACTTTTGTTTTTCCATTCATATTCAACAAATTTACTGCCACAACTTCTACTTTAAACATTGTTTCGATTGCTATCTTAATATCAGACTTTGTTGCATCTTTCGTAACTTTAAAAGCAACTTGATTATATTTATCAGCAATCATTGTTGCTTTTTCAGTAATTTGTGGGCCTAAGACTGATCGTAATGCTTTATCTGTTATTTTGATATTTTCACTCATCCAAACATCTCCTCAAGTTGTTTTACAGCTTCAGTCGTAGCTATTACTTTCGGGAAATGAACTAAACTTACTGGGTCAGCAAACCGCGCTTCTACAACCAGTGCATTTGTTAAGTTTCTTGAAGACAGGTATAGATTCTCATCAAATGTATCCACAAGAATAAGAACTCTTTCTGTAATGCCTAGTAACTTCATTTTCTCGATAAATTGCTTTGTTTTTGGAGTTTCAACTTTAAATTCTTCGATAATAGATAAGCGATCTTGTCTAACTAATTCTGACAAAATAGATTTCATTCCTGCTCGATATGCTTTTTTATTAATTTTTTGATTGAAGTTTTCATCTGGTCGATTTGGAAAAGCTCGACCTCCTCCGCGCCTAATTGGGCTTGAGGTCATACCTGCTCGTGCGTTACCTGTCCCTTTTTGATTGTATGGTTTTTTAGTGCTGTGATGAACTTCGGCTCTTGTTTTTTGAGATCTTGTTCCTGAGCGACCATTAGAATTGTATGACGAAACTAATTGATGAATTAAGGCTTCATTGAAGTCTTTACCAAATGTAGCATCAGAGGCTGAAATTGTCTTTGCAGATACCTTCCCTTTTTTATCTAAGACTTTAAATTCCATTATTCGCCACCCTTCACTTTAATTACTGGCTTAATTTCAATGTTAGATCCTTTTGAACCTGGAATAGCACCTTTAATTAAAATTAGATTTCTTGCAGCATCAATACGAATCACTTCTAAATTCTGTGTTGTTCTCTGTTTCGAGCCTAATTGCCCACTCATTTTTTTTCCTGGAAAGACTCTACCTGGATCCTGACATTGGCCAGTTGACCCTAGTGAATTATGCGATATAGAAACACCGTGACTTGCTCTTTGTGATTTAAAGTGATGTCTTTTTTGTGCACCAGAGAAACCTTTACCAATTGTTGTTCCAGTTACATCAACTTTTTGACCTACTTTAAATAAATCAACTGATATTGATGATGCAACTGGATGGTTCGCTAATTCAGCCTCATTAATTCTGAATTCACCTAGTCCAAGTCCAGCTTCAACTCCGGCCTTGGCGTAGTGCCCTTTAAGTGCTTTAGTCAGTGTTTTAGATTTAGCTTGTCCATAAGCAACTTGAAGGCCTGAATAGCCGTCTGTGTCTATAGTTTTGATCTGTGTCACGCGGTTTGGAACTACTTCAAGAACAGTCACTGGAATGCTTGCGCCTTCATCAGTAAAAATTCTGGTCATTCCGACCTTGCGACCAATAAGCCCTAAGCTCATGATCTTTCCTTTATTATTTATTAGTTACAAAACTGATTACAATTGATCAGCTTCTTAAAAGAGCGCCATTATATACAACGCTCAGGTTTTTTACAACTTTATTTCTACATCCACGCCAGCAGGAAGGTCTAATTTCATTAGAGCATCCACAGTTTTATCTGTTGGATCTAATATATCCATTAATCGTTGATGTGTTCGCATCTCAAATTGATCCCTAGAGGTTTTATAAACGTGAGGTGATCTTAATATGTCAAATCTCTCAATTCTAGTTGGTAATGGGACTGGCCCCTTAACTACAGCACCTGTTCTTTTTGCTGTATCAACAATTTCTTGTGCCGATTGATCAATTAATTTGTAATCAAAAGCTTTCAATCGAATTCTTATTTTCTGGCTTGCCATGTTTAATTCCTCTAAAGAGCGAGCACCCATTTTCAGGATGCTTTTTTTTATAAAATACTACTCAACAATCTTAACTACAACACCTGAGCCAACAGTACGGCCACCCTCACGAATTGCAAAGCGAAGACCTTCTTCCATGGCAATAGGAGCAATCAATGTTGCTGTTATTGATACATTATCCCCTGGCATTACCATTTCTGTACCCTCTGGTAAATCACAAGCACCAGTAACATCAGTTGTTCTAAAATAAAACTGTGGACGATACCCATTAAAAAATGGTGTATGACGACCACCTTCGTCCTTACTTAAACAATAAATTTCAGCCGTAAATTTTGTATGTGGCTTAATTGATCCTGGCTTACATAAAACCTGTCCACGCTCAACATCTTCACGAGCTGTTCCACGAAGTAAGACACCTACGTTATCACCAGCTTGACCTTCATCAAGTAATTTCCGGAACATTTCAACACCTGTACAAGTTGTTTTTACTGTATCTCTTATACCAACAATTTCAATTTCCTCGTTAACTTTCACTACACCACGCTCAATTCTTCCAGTAACAACTGTTCCACGGCCTGCAATCGAGAACACATCTTCCACTGGCATCAAAAATGTACCTTCAACTGCACGTTTTGGTTCAGGGATATAACTATCGAGCGCTTCTGCTAATTTTAAGATTGCTGGCTCACCAATTTCCGAAGTATCACCCTCTAATGCTTTAAGTGCTGAACCCATTATGATAGGCGTATCGTCTCCTGGGAAATCATATTTAGTAAGAAGTTCACGTACTTCCATTTCAACTAACTCCAACAATTCTTTATCATCTACCATGTCAGCTTTATTTAAAAATACAACAACGTAAGGAACACCAACCTGACGAGATAATAAAATATGTTCCCGCGTCTGAGGCATTGGTCCATCGGCAGCTGAACAAACTAGGATTGCTCCATCCATTTGAGCGGCACCAGTGATCATATTTTTCACATAATCAGCATGGCCTGGACAATCAACGTGAGCATAGTGACGGTTTTCTGTCTCATATTCTACATGTGAAGTATTAATTGTTATGCCACGTGCTTTTTCTTCTGGAGCTGAATCAATCTCTGCAAAATCTTTTTTGTCACCGCCAAACTTTTTAGTTAGCACTGTTGAGATTGCAGCTGTTAATGTTGTTTTTCCGTGATCGACGTGACCAATTGTGCCAACGTTGACATGCGGTTTGTTACGCTCGAATTTACCTTTAGCCATAATATTTCTCCTTAATTTATTCCCTAATTTAAATTACTGTTTATTAATTACTGCATCCGCAACGTTTCTTGGCGCTTCAGCGTAATGTTTAAATTCCATCGAGTATGTTGCTCGACCTTGTGATAACGATCTAACCACAGTGGAATAACCAAACATTTCCGCAAGTGGCACTTCACATCGTATTACTTTAATTCCTGCATTATCTTCCATGCCCTGAACGATACCTCGTCGTGAGGATAAGTCTCCCATCACATCACCCATATACTCTTCAGGAGTTTCAACTTCAACAAACATCATTGGCTCTAATAGTATCGGATCTGCTTTCTTACAACCATCCTTAAAAGCGAATGAAGCTGCCATTTTAAATGCATTTTCATTAGAGTCAACATCATGATACGAACCATCGTATAAAGTTACCTTAACATCTTCTATTGGGTAGCCTGCTAAAACACCTGCAGTAATCGTTTCTTTTAGGCCTTTATCAACGGCTGGGATAAATTCTCTAGGTACACTTCCCCCTTTAATTGAATCAATAAACTCATAGCCTTTACCAGTTTCATTAGGCTCAATCTTAAGCCACACATGGCCATACTGTCCTTTACCACCAGATTGTTTTACAAATTTTCCTTCTTGTTCGACAGATTTTTTTATTGCTTCTCTGTATGCTACCTGTGGAGCACCGATATCTGCCTCAACAGCAAATTCTCTTCTCATTCGATCAACTAAAATTTCTAAATGTAATTCACCCATACCTGAAATAATTGTTTGATTTGTTTCTTCATCTGTTTTAACCCTAAATGATGGGTCTTCTTGAGATAAACGACCTAGAGCAATGCCCATTTTTTCTTGGTCTGCTTTTGTCTTCGGTTCAACAGCTACGTGAATTACAGGTTCTGGGAAAATCATACGCTCAAGAATCATTGGTTTCTTGATGTCACAAATTGTATCGCCTGTTGTAACGTCTTTTAATCCAACTGCAGCAGCGATATCACCTGCTCTAACTTCTTTTAGCTCTTCACGATTATTCGCATGCATCTGTAAAATACGTCCTATACGTTCTTTTTTACCTTTAATTGGGTTGTAAATAGTATCTCCGGCTTTAACAACACCAGAATAAACCCTAAAGAAAATAAGCTGACCTACAAATGGGTCTGTCATGATCTTAAAACCAAGAGCAGCAAAAGGCTCATCATCCGAAGCGTGACATACCATTGGCTTACCTGACTCATCCTCACCTGGCGTATCCTCAACATCTGTAGGTGAAGGCATTAATTCAATAACAGAATCTAGCATTGCTTGAACACCTTTATTTTTAAAAGCTGAGCCACACATCATTGGTACAATTTCACTGGCCAACGTTCTAATTCTAAGTCCTGTTTTAATTTCCTCTTCTGAGAGATCGCCTGTTTCAAGGTATTTATTCATCAATTCTTCGTTAGCTTCAGCAGCACTTTCAAGCATATTATCTCGCCATTTTTGACATACGTCTTTTAAATCATCTGGAATATCAACATACTCAAATTTAATACCATGATTCTCTTCGTCCCAGAGAATTCCTTTCATTTTTACCAAATCTACCACACCCTTAAATGTTTCAGAGGCACCAATAGGAACCTGAGTTGGTACTGGATTTGCTTTAAGCCTTGATTTCATTTGATCGTAGACCTTAAAGAAATCTGCCCCCTGTCGATCCATTTTATTTACAAATGCTAGTCGAGGAACTTTATACTTGTTAGCTTGACGCCAAACAGTTTCAGATTGTGGTTGAACGCCACCGACTGCACAATAAACCATACATGCACCATCTAAAACACGCATTGACCGCTCTACTTCAATCGTAAAATCAACGTGTCCTGGTGTATCAATAATATTAATTCTATGCTGTTCAAATTGGTTTGCCATACCAGACCAAAAACAAGTTGTCGCAGCTGAGGTAATTGTAATACCTCTTTCCTGTTCCTGCTCCATCCAATCCATAGTAGCAGCGCCATCATGTACTTCACCAATCTTATGATTTACACCTGTATAAAGAAGGATACGTTCAGTCGTTGTTGTTTTACCAGCATCAATGTGCGCACTGATACCGATATTTCTATAACGTTCAATAGGGGTTTGACGAGCCACTTTTAATTAACCTTTAACAAAAATTTAGAAACGGAAATGAGAGAATGCTTTATTTGCTTCTGCCATACGATGAACTTCTTCTCTTTTTTTCATCGCTGAGCCTTTACTTTCTGATGCTTCCATAAGTTCAGCAGCAAGTCTTAAGTCCATTGACTTTTCACCGCGTTTCCTCGCGGCATCTCTCAACCATCTCATAGCCAGGGCTGATCTTCTTGATGGTCTTACTTCGACTGGAACTTGATAGTTGGCACCACCTACTCTTCTACTTTTTACTTCAACTACAGGTCTTAAATTATCAATTGCAAGAGTAAAAACTTCAATAGGATCTTTCCCGCTTTTAGTCTGAATTTGGTCAAAGGCACCATAAATAATCCTCTCAGCCACTGACTTTTTACCGCTAGTCATTAGCACATTAACAAATTTAGAAAGTTCTATACTTCCAAATTTTGGGTCCTGTAAAATTTCTCTTTTTGGAACTTCTCTACGTCTAGGCATATCTTATAACCTCTTTTAAATTAAGCTTCTTTTGGGCGTTTTGCGCCATATTTTGATCGACCCTGTCTTCTGTCTTTTACACCAGAAGTATCTAAGCTACCTCGTACCATGTGATAACGAACACCAGGTAAATCTTTAACACGTCCTCCGCGAAGTAAAACAACGGAATGTTCTTGTAAGTTATGGCCTTCACCGCCAATATAACTAATAACTTCATAGCCAGTAGTTAGCCTAACCTTAGCAACCTTACGAAGTGCAGAGTTCGGTTTTTTTGGCGTTGTAGTGTACACACGAGTACAAACCCCTCTTTTTTGTGGAGAAGCCTCTAATGCTGGCACTTTGCTTTTTTCTACAACTCTTTTTCTCGGTTTACGAATTAACTGGTTAACTGTTGGCATTGCCTATCCTTAAAATTTAATCATTATCTAAAAATTCTCGCTTTTTTCAATTCTATATACTTGAAAAAGGCGAGAATTGTATTTTGGTTCGGTCATATTGTCAACTCTAATTACTCAGTTGGCACTTCAACTTGTGAGTTATCCCCAGCAATATCTTGAGAGCTAGTATTTTCTTCTGATTTTTCTGAAGGATTAATACTAAATGCAGCTTCTGCATTCTCAAGATTTGTCATATCTTTCTCGGTACTCTTAGGAAGGGCTTTTAATCTTGCGGCTTCCTTCCTATTTAAATGATAAGCCATTCCAGACCCTGCAGGAATTAAGCGTCCTACAATAACATTTTCCTTGAGTCCTCTTAACTCATCACGCTTTCCTAAGATTGCTGCTTCTGTTAAGACTCGAGTAGTTTCTTGGAAAGACGCTGCAGAAATAAATGAATCTGTAGCTAACGATGCCTTAGTAATACCTTTTAGCACATAATCATATTCTGCCGGAGCCTTGTTTTCTGCAACAACCTCTTCATTCATAATTAAAACTTCTGCGCGCTCAACTTCTTCGCCTGGAATAAATGTCGTATCTCCACGACTTGTAATTCTAACCCTTCTAAGCATTTGTCTAACAATAACTTCGATATGTTTATCATTTATTTTTACTCCTTGAAGCCGGTATACATCTTGTACCTCATCTATAATATATCTCGCTAAAGCTTCGCGACCTTGAAGCCTTAGTATATCTGCTGGATCTGCAGGGCCATCTACGATAGTCTCCCCTTGAGTTACAATCTGGCCATCATGTGCGGTTACATGCTTATCTTTAGGTATTAAAAATTCCTTGGATTCACCATCTTCATTTGTAATCACTAAACGTTGTTTGCCTTTTGTATCTTTACCAAAAGATACCGTTCCAGTATTTTCTGCCAATATACCAGCATCCTTAGGAGAGCGGGCTTCAAAAAGTTCTGCAACTCGAGGAAGGCCACCTGTAATATCTCTTGTTTTAGAAGATTCTTGTGGAATTCTTGCAAGAATGTCACCTACTTTAACTTCTTGATTATCAGCTACTGTAATAATATAGCCTAATTGGAAGGTCACATTAACAGAGTTATCTGCGCCCTCTAATTTAACTTCTTGACCCTTTTCGTCTAAAAGTTTAATTTGCGGTCTAGTTCCTTTTGCCTGAGTTGCTTTTGCTTTTGATTCAATTACAACTAATGTTGAAAGGCCTGTTACATCATCAATTTGTTTGGCTACAGTAATACCTTCTTCAACATTCTCAAACCTCACCTTACCCGCATACTCAGAAATAATCGGACGAGTGTGTGGGTCCCAAGTTGCCATAACGCTTCCAGCCTTAATTTTTGAACCATCATTAACAGATAATGTTGCTCCATAAGGCACCTTATGCCTCTCTCTTTCTCTGCCAGAATCATCTTCAATTAAAAATTCACCATTTCTAGATATAGCTATCTTTTCGTCCCGTGCATTTGTTACATAACGCATTGTTGATGTAAATCTCACTGTACCTGATGATTTCCCTTCAATCTGACTTACTGATGCAGCTCTTGATACAGCTCCACCAATATGGAATGTTCTCATCGTTAATTGAGTTCCGGGTTCACCAATTGACTGCGCTGCAATAACGCCTACTGCCTCACCTTGATTAATAATATTTCCTCTACCAAGATCACGCCCATAACATTTAGCACAGATTCCATATCGAGTTGCACATGTTAATGCTGTTCTAACTTTTACCTCATCAATTCCAAGAGTTTCAATTTTCTCAACTTCATCCTCACCAAACAATGTGCCCTGAGGATACAAAATCTCTTGAGTATCTGGATGAATTACGTCCAATGCATTAACGCGACCTAAAATGCGGTCACTCAATGGTTCAACAACTTCACCACCTTTGACAAGAGCTTTTGTTAACAAGCCATCCTCAGTTCCACAATCATGCTCTGTGACTACTAGATCTTGAGTTACATCAACCAAGCGACGAGTTAAGTAGCCGGAGTTTGCTGTCTTCAAAGCTGTATCAGCTAAGCCTTTTCTAGCTCCGTGGGTTGATATAAAGTATTGCAATACATTTAGACCGTCTCTGAAATTTGCCTTAATTGGAGTCTCGATGATTGACCCATCTGGTCTAGCCATTAAACCCCTCATTCCAGCAAGCTGTCTAACCTGAGCAGCTGATCCTCTAGCACCTGAATCTGCCATCATATAAATCGCATTGAATGATTCTTGAGTGAGCGCATTTCCATTATCATCCTTAAGAGCTTTTCCATCCTGATCAAATACTGGCTCTACTTTTAACTTACTCATCATTGCATCAGCAATTTTATCCCCTGCACGGCCCCAGATATCAACTACCTTATTATATCTCTCGCCTTGAGTCACAAGACCTGACGCATATTGATCCTCAATTTCTTGAACTTGTGAATCAGCATCGGCAATTAACTCAATTTTTTCTGTTGGGACCAACATATCATGAACACTTACAGACATACCTGCTTTTGTAGCAAATGAGAATCCTGTATACATAAGTTGGTCAGCAAGTATAACTGTATCCTTAATGCCGAGTTTTCTAAATGACACATTTATTAGCTTTGAAATCTCTTTCTTTTTCATAGACTTATTAATATTATCAAAAGATAACCCCGCTGGAAGAATCTCGGACAACAAGGCACGACCAACCGTTGTTTCATAACGGTTAATTTTTACTGTCTTACTGTTATCGAAATTAATTTCGTACTCTTTAATTCTAACTGTTACTTTTGCATGCAGATCAACAGCTCCTTGATCATAGGCTCGCCTTGCTTCATCAATATCAGAAAATCTCATGCCTTCGCCCTTAGCTGCAGTTTTTTCTCTTGTCATGTAATAAAGGCCCAAAACGATATCCTGTGATGGAACAATAATTGGCTCTCCGTTTGCTGGCGATAATACATTATTAGAAGCCAGCATTAATGTTCTTGCTTCCATTTGCGCTTCAAGTGAAAGAGGAACATGGACTGCCATTTGATCACCATCAAAGTCTGCATTAAATGCTGCGCAAACTAGAGGATGTAATTGAATGGCCTTGCCTTCAATTAGAACAGGCTCAAATGCTTGGATACCTAAACGGTGTAGAGTTGGTGCTCTATTCAATAGGACTGGATGCTCCCGAATGACATCTTCGAGAATATCCCAAACTTCGGGTCCTTCCTCTTCTACTTTCTTTTTAGCTGCTTTAATCGTTGTAGCTAAACCTAAAATCTCAAGTTTATTAAAAATAAATGGTTTAAATAATTCAAGAGCCATTTTCTTGGGCAAACCGCATTGATGAAGTTTTAATTGTGGGCCTGTAACAATCACTGAACGACCTGAATAATCAACTCGTTTACCTAATAAGTTCTGCCTAAATCGACCACCCTTACCTTTAATCATGTCGGCTAGCGATTTCAGTGGACGTTTATTAGCTCCCGTCATAACTTTGCCACGTCGTCCATTATCAAGAAGTGAATCTACGGATTCTTGTAACATTCTCTTTTCATTCTTAACAATAATTTCTGGGGCTCTTAAATCCAATAATCTTCGTAGTCGGTTATTTCTGTTGATAACTCTTCTGTATAAATCATTAAGATCAGATGTAGCAAACCTACCACCATCCAGAGGAACGAGTGGTCTTAGTTCAGGAGGTAAAACAGGTAAAATATCTAAAATCATCCATTCAGGCTTAATGCCTGAATTTTGGAAAGCTTCTAATACTTTAAGTCTTTTTGCAATTTTCTTTATTTTTGCCTCAGATCCTGTTGCGGCTAATTCCTCAGTAAGCGTTAATATTTCAGAAGATATATTTAATGAACGAAGTAATTCTTTTACTCCCTCAGCGCCCATAACTGCAGTAAATTCATCGCCAAACTCTTCAGACTTTGCAAGATAATCGTCTTCTGTTAGAAGTTGACCTCTAATTAATGGTGTCATACCTGGATCAATAACCATATATGCTTCAAAATATAAAACTCTTTCAATATCACGAAGTGCTATATCCAAAACCATACCTAACCTACTAGGAAGACTCTTAAGAAACCATATGTGTGCTACAGGACTTGCTAAATCAATGTGTCCCATCCGCTCTCGTCTAACTTTAGATAGAGTTACTTCAACTCCACATTTCTCACAAATAACACCCCTATGTTTTAGTCTTTTATACTTACCACACAAACATTCATAATCTTTAACTGGACCAAAAATTTTAGCACAGAACAAACCATCTCTTTCAGGCTTAAATGTTCTGTAATTAATTGTTTCTGGCTTCTTCACTTCACCAAAAGACCAAGATCTTATCTTTTCTGGAGAAGCTAAAGCAATTTTAATGGCATCAAACTCTTCAGCTTGAGTGGTTTGTCTAAAAAGGTCTAATAATGCTTTCATGTCCTATCTCCTAGTTTCTATCAAGGTCAATATCAATTGCTAATGAACGAATTTCTTTTGTGAGTACATTAAATGACTCTGGCATACCAGCATCAATTTTATGCTCACCTTTTACAATATTTTCATATACTTTCGTTCTTCCTATTACATCATCCGACTTAACAGTAAGCATTTCCTGAAGTGTATAAGATGCTCCATAAGCCTCTAGCGCCCATACTTCCATCTCACCAAAACGTTGCCCACCAAATTGTGCTTTACCTCCCAGTGGCTGCTGTGTGACTAAGGAATATGGCCCAGTTGAACGTGCATGCATCTTATCGTCAACTAAATGATGTAATTTTAATACATGCATATAACCAACGGTAACAGGCCTTTCAAATTTCTCTCCAGTTCTTCCGTCATATAGCTGTACCTGAGTTTTATTAGCTGCAAATTTTAATAGTTTCGTATGTTCACTATCATCTGGATAAGCTAAATCTAACATTTGCTGAATATCTTCTTCTGCACCGCCATCAAATACTGGGGTCGCGAATGGTACTCCATTAGCAAGATGTTCTGCAAGTTCTTTTACCTCATTATCTTTTAGTGATTTAATATCTTCAGACTTACCAGAAGAAGTGTTATAGATTTTATCAAGGAAATTTCTAACCTCAGAAATCTTCTCATTCTCTTTTAACATCTCATCAATTCTGTCGCCAAGTCCCTTAGCTGCCCAGCCTAAATGCATCTCGAGCACCTGCCCAATATTCATTCGTGATGGAACTCCCAAAGGATTTAGACAAATATCTAAAGTTTTACCATCTGCCATGTATGGCATATCTTCTACTGGAGCAATTTTTGAAATCACACCTTTATTTCCATGACGTCCAGCCATTTTATCACCCGGCTGAATTCTTCTCTTAACAGCTAGATGAACTTTAACCATTTTTTGTACACCTGGAGGCAGTTCATCTCCTTGCGTTAACTTACGTTTTTTTTCTTCAAAACGACTATCAAATTCTTTTTTGGCTACATTAAAATTTTCCTTAAAAAATTCAAGTTGCTTAGAATCTTTCTCGTCTGATAACCTAATATCGAACCAATCGTATTTACCAAGACTGGATAAAGTTTCTTTTGACAATTTATCCCCTTTTTTTATACCTTTTGGGCCACCAGTTACTGTTTTATTTATTAGAAGTTTCTCAATACGACTAAACGTGTCCTCTTCAACAATTCTTAACTGATCTGCTAAATCTTTTTTAAAGTCAGATAGTTGGTCTCCAATAATTTGTTCTGCCCTAGAGTCTCTATCAATTCCTTCACGAGTAAATACCTGAACATCAATAATCGTTCCTGACATTCCAGATGGCACCCTTAAGCTTGTATCTTTAACATCGGAGGCTTTTTCTCCAAATATAGCCCTTAGTAATTTTTCTTCTGGAGTAAGTTGAGTTTCTCCTTTTGGAGTCACTTTTCCAACTAATACATCACCAGCTTCTACCTCTGCTCCGATAAAAATTATTCCAGACTCATCTAATCTTCCAATCATTCTCTCTGAAAGATTAGAAATATCCTGAGTAATTTCTTCAGGCCCAAGCTTTGTATCTCTTGCTACTACTGATAGCTCTTCAATATGAATTGAAGTATATCTGTCTTCCGCCACAACTCTCTCAGAAATAAGGATAGAATCTTCAAAGTTATATCCATTCCAAGGCATAAATCCAACAAGCATATTTTGTCCAAGAGCAAGCTCACCAACGTCAGTTGAAGCACCATCAGCAACAACGTCTCCTCGTTCAATCTTATCGCCAATCTTCACTAAAGGCTTTTGGTTAATATTGGTATTTTGATTTGATCTTGTATATTTTATTAAGTTATAAATATCAACGCCTACTTCATTTTGGGCAGTTTCTTTGTCATTTACTTTAACTACAATCCTTCTTGAGTCAACATAATCAACAACTCCACCTCTTTTTGCCTGAACAGTCGTTCCAGAATCAGAGGCAACAGTTCTTTCAATACCTGTACCAACTAATGCTTTTTCAGCTCGTAAACAAGGCACAGCTTGACGCTGCATGTTTGCTCCCATCAGCGCTCTATTTGCATCATCATGCTCAAGAAATGGGATCAATGATGCGGCTACTGATACAATTTGCCCTGGTGCAACATCCATGAAGTCTACATTTTCATTGCCAGCCATAGTAAATTCATTTTTATATCTAGATGAAACCAGCTCTTCTTTAAATTTACCATTAGTTTCAATTTCAGAATTGGCCTGTGCAATTGTAAAGTCACTTTCCTCAATTGCAGAAAGATAGTCAATTTTAGCTGTTACTTTTCCACCTTCAACTCTTCTATATGGAGTTTCAAGGAAACCATACTTATTTGTTCTTGCATACAATGCTAATGAATTAATTAGCCCAATATTTGGGCCCTCTGGAGTTTCAATAGGGCATACTCTTCCATAATGAGTCGAATGTACATCTCTAACTTCAAATCCTGCTCGTTCTCGCGTTAAGCCACCTGGACCTAAAGCTGAAACTCTTCTTTTATGTGTAATTTCAGACAACGGATTTGTTTGATCCATAAACTGTGAAAGCTGTGATGAACCAAAAAACTCTCTAATAGAACTTGAAATTGGCTTCGAGTTGATTAGATCATGAGGCATTAAATTATCTGCTTCTGCTTGACCAAGTCTTTCTTTAACAGCTCGCTCTACCCTTACTAAACCTGTTCTAAATTGATTCTCAACTAGTTCTCCAACTGAACGAATTCTTCGATTACCTAGGTGATCAATATCGTCAATTTCTCCTCGTCCATTTCTTAGTTCGATTAACATGCCAACAACAGATAATATATCTTCATTGGAAAGAATAAATTCACCTGTTTCAGTTTTTGGTCCTGATTTTTCATAAAATCGCTTTAACCATTCAGCATATTGATCATATGTGCCCGGAAAAGCACGACGATTAAATTTCATACGTCCCACATTAGAAAGATCATAACGATCAGGGTTAAAGAATAAACCCTCAAAAAGTGACTGGACAGAATCCTCTGTTGGAGGTTCACCAGGTCTCATCATTCGATAAATCGCTACTTTTGCGCTATATTGATCCGGAACTTCATCAGAAGCTAGAGTCTGAGAAATATAGTTTCCATGATCCAAATCATTTGAATAAAGAGTATTAAATGATTTAATTTTTGCCTCGAAGAGCTTTTCAATAACCTCTTGGGTGATTTCAGTATTTGCTTCAATAATGACCTCGCCTGTTTCTATATCAATGATTGCTTTTGCAATATTCCTGCCTAACAAAAATTCAGGATCAACCTTTACTGACTTAACTCCAGCCTTTTCAATTTCCCGAATGTGTTTAACAGTAATTCTTTTATCTTTTGCAATAATTAAGTTACCTTTTTTATCGCTTATATCAAACTTTGCTATCTCGCCCCTTAGCCTTTCTGCAATAATTCCAAAATTTACTTGGTTTGCTTTAATTTCAAAAGATTCAAAATCATAAAAGGTTGATAGAATTTCTTCAGGTGACAAACCAAGTGCTTTTAGTAATGTAGAAACAGGCATTTTTCTGCGGCGATCTATTCTGAAATATAAATTATCTTTAGGGTCAAATTCAAAGTCTAACCAAGAGCCACGATAAGGAATAATGCGAGCAGAAAATAATAGCTTTCCTGAGGAATGAGTCTTACCTCGGTCATGTTCAAAAAATACCCCAGGACTTCTATGAAGCTGTGAAACAATTACTCGCTCAGTACCGTTAATGACAAATGAACCATTTTGAGTCATTAGGGGAATTTCGCCCATATAGACTTCTTGCTCTTTAACTTCCTTAATTGTTGGTTGAGAGGCTTCTTTATCCATAATAGTTAAGCGAACCTTAACTCTTAGAGGGACGCCATATGTAAGACCACGTTGTTGACATTCCTTTACATCAAAAACTTCTTCTCCAAGTACATAACTTACATAGTCAAGCTTTGCATTGCCTGAGTGACTTGAAATAGGAAAAAGTGTATTGAAGCTTGATTGTAGCCCTTGATCTTCTCTTTTATCTTGAGGCACATCTCTTTGAAGAAATGCCTTATAAGACTCAAGCTGCATTGCTAAAAGATATGGAACTTCTAATACTCTCTCTCTTTTTGCAAAACTTTTTCTAATACGTTTTTTTTCAGTAAAGGAATAGCTCATAGCATCTCCAAAGTTAAAAATTTATATAAAAAAATACTTTTAGTAGTTTTTTATAAAAACTCTGTTCTCATAAAATAAATGAAGGCTGACCTCCAATAAAGAGATCAGCCTTACACTTTTTTTAAATTATTTCAGCTCAGCCGTTGCGCCAGCATCAGTTAATTTTTTCATTGCCTCATCGGCATCAGCTTTTGCTAATGTCTCTTTTACTACTTTTGGTGCAGCATCTACGATGTCTTTAGCTTCTTTAAGACCAAGTCCTGTAATTTCTCTAACCGCTTTAATGACATTAACTTTGTTATCACCAATACCAGTTAGGTGAAGGTCAAACTCAGACTTTTCTTCTGCTGGAGCAGCTCCACCTGCTGCTGCTGCTGGTGCAGCGACAGCAGCTGCTGCTGCAGAAACACCAAATTTTTCTTCCATTTCTTTAATTAGATCAGATAAGTCAAGTACTGACATTGAACTAATTGCTTCTAAGATATCTGTTTTTGAGATAGCCATAATTTAATTACTCCTAATAGTTTAAGTTAACCTAATCGCTTCTAAAATCATGCAGGTTTTTGGTCACGAACTGCAGCAAGACCTCTGGCAAATTTTGAAGGCACTTCATTAAGAGTGCGAACAAATTTTGTAATTGGTGCTTGCATTGTTCCCAATAATTTTGCAAGTAGTTCATCGCGACTTGGTAAGGAGGCAAGCGCTTTAACAGCACTAACATCCATCTTTTCGTTGGGCATTGCTCCTGATTTAATCACAAACAAATCATTTTTATCAGCAAAGTCACTTAAGACTTTTGCTGCTGCTACCGGGTCTTCTGAAATACCAAAAACTAATGGCCCAACCATATCTTCTGATAAAGAAGAGAATGGGGTGTCTTCAATAGCTCTTTTTACCAAACTATTTTTGAGCACCTTAAGGTAAACACCAGATTCTCTGGCTTCAGCTCTTAGATTTGTCATTTCACCAACGCCAACACCACGATACTCAGCGAGTATTAAGGATTGAGCATTTTCAATTTGTTTGCTAACTTCAGCAACTACTGCTTTTTTTTCTTCAAGATTAAGACTCAAGGTCTTCTCCTTCCGTTAAATAAAAGTATTAGTAAACTAATACCGACATAAAAACGGCGACCTCTATCAGGATACTATCCCTTAGGGACCCGCCATCTGCGTAGGCTTAAATTTCTAAATTAAACTAAAGTACCTACGGTCTTTGACAACTTCATTGATTAAGAAAACATCAATGAACCCAAAGCTCTTACATTGTGAGCAACTAAAATAGTTACTCACAAAAAATTACAAAACTAACTAACTATATTTGCCTGGTCAATACGAATACCAACGCCCATCGAACTTGATACAGACAATTTCTTTATATAAATACCTTTTGTTCCAGTTGGCTTCGCTTTATTAACTGCATCCATTAATGCTGCAAGGTTAATTTTCAATTGATCTACCGTAAATGAAGCGCGACCAATAGTGCAATGAATAAGTCCAGATTTATCCGTTCTATATTGGACTTGTCCAGCCTTCGCATTTGCTACAGCCTTAGCAGGGTCTGGTGTTACAGTTCCAACTTTTGGATTTGGCATTAAGCCTCTTGGGCCCAAAACTTGGCCTAATGTACCAACAATTTTCATAGCATCAGGTGTCGCTATAACTACATCAAAATCCATAACGCCCTTTTTAATTTTTTCAGCTAGATCCTCAAAGCCCACAATATCAGCACCCGCTTTTTTAGCAGATTCAGCTGCATCGCCCTGAGCAAAAACTGCAACTCGAGTTGTTTTTCCTGTACCACTTGGAAGAACTATTGCCCCTCTTATTGATTGATCTGATTTCTTTGAATCAATTCCAAGATTGATTGCTGCATCTACTGATTCATCAAATTTTGCTTTTGCAGTTTCTTTAACTAATTTTAAGCCATCATCAACAGGGTAAAGTTTGTCACGATCTACCTTAGAGGATAGGGCTTTCATTCTTTTACTTGAACCAGCCATCTATACACCCTCCACTTCAATACCCATACTTCTTGCACTTCCTGCAATCGTTCTAACAGCAGCATCCATATCTGCGGCTGTTAAATCTGGCATTTTTGTCTTAGCAATTTCTTCAGCCTGAGCACGAGTAATTTTTCCAACTTTATTTGTATGTGGAATAGGTGAACCCTTGTCTAACTTTGCAGCTTTCTTCAACAAAATAGATGCAGGAGGAGTCTTCATGATAAAAGTAAAGCTCTTATCAGAGTATGCTGTAATCACAACTGGAATTGGTAGCCCAGGTTCAACGCTCTGAGTTGCAGCGTTAAATGCTTTACAAAAATCCATAATATTAAGACCACGTTGGCCTAATGCTGGTCCCACTGGTGGACTAGGATTTGCTTTTCCTGCTGGAATTTGGAGCTTAATATAGCCCTCTATTTTCTTTGCCATTTTATATTTCTCCTAAATTTTGGTTCAAACGCTTTTTTCAAAAGCTCCCAAATTGGTTTAAACTTCTTTTTCTATCTGACCGAACTCTAACTCAACAGGTGTTGCTCGACCAAAAATTACGACAGAAACCCTAAGTTTACTTTTTTCATAGTTGATTTCTTCAACCGTACCTGAAAAATCTTTAAATGGGCCATCAATTACCCTAATTGATTCGCCAACTTCAAATGTCATTTTCTGCGTTGGATTGACCTTGCTATCATCCATACGTTGTAAAATAATTTCAACTTCTTTGTCTTTTATAGGTGTTGGTTTTTGAGCTGATCCACCTATGAACGCAGTCACTTTTGGAGTGCTCCTAACCAAATGCCAACTATCATCGTTCATATCCATTTGAACCAAAACATAACCAGGATATAGCCTTCTCTCACTCAGAGTCTTTTGTCCAGACTTCATTTCAATCACTTCTTCAACTGGAACAAGAATATCTCCAAATAGGTCTCCAATTGAAGATTGGTCTATTCTCTCTAATAGTGACTTATGGACAGTTTTTTCATATCCTGAAAAAGCTTGAACTGCATACCATTTCTTTGACATCAATTAACCCCGTCCCAATAACAAATTTATAATGTACGAAAATCCAACATCGACGAACCCAAGAAAAATTGCCATTATAGTAACTAAAATAATAACAATTAATGTCATCTGAAAAGTTTCTCTTCTTGTTGGCCAGACTACTTTTTTACCTTCAGTTACTGCATTGTTAATAAACTCAATAATTTCTTGGCCCTGAAGGGTCTTTGAAAAAACTTGTGCAGCTAAACCAGTTGCACCCAATAAAACTAAAACTCTTACTACCGTTGGTTGCTCATATAAAAAATAGAAGCCTGCTAATCCACCAGCAAAGAGTAAAGATGACAAGATAAGTCTAATATTTATATTCACTTCTACTTCTTCCTTTTATATGGCAGGCCAGGAGGGCTTCGAACCCCCAACCCTCGGTTTTGGAGACCGATACTCTACCAATTGAGCTACTGGCCTAAATCTTTATATTTACTAAAATTCTTTGTGCAATAATCAAGTTCTACATCCACCTTCTCATTGGCAATTACTGGTGCCCATGGCGGGAATCGGACCCGCGACCTCTCCCTTACCAAGGGAGTGCTCTACCACTGAGCCACATGGGCGGATCCAAAATTCTGGATACTGGAGCGGGCGACGAGGTTCGAACTCGCGACATTTAGTTTGGAAAACTAATGCTCTACCAACTGAGCTACACCCGCAAATCCACACTAAACCCCTCTATTAAGTAGTAAAGCTTGGTGGAGGAGGTAGGATTCGAACCTACGTACTCAGAGAGAACGGATTTACAGTCCGTCGCCTTTAACCACTCGGCCACCCCTCCTAAACCGAACCCAAAATTATGGGGCCTTTTATAGTTTTTGTCAAATAAAATAATGAGTTACTAGTAATGAAATGGTGCCCTCTGTCGGATTCGAACTGACGACCTACGCATTACAAGTGCGTTGCTCTACCAACTGAGCTAAGAGGGCATATTTGAAAAACGTAACTATATCAATTTTTTTTGAATGGAACTAGTTTTTATTTCACCAATGTTAGATGTGAAGGCTTATTTTTTTTATTTGAAGAGCCTTTCCCTTTTAAGTTCTCATGTTCTTTTTTACTAATTTTAAAGAAAAGACCTTCTCCATTCTCATGAGCATAAATTCCTGAAACAGAACTCATTGGAATATAGATTTCTTCATTAACCCCATTAAATCTTGCTGAAAAAGAAATAAAATCATTATTTATAATTAATTTTGTTGTTGCAGCTGGAGATAAATTTAAAATAATTTCTTTTTCATTTATATTAGATTTTGGGGGTCTTACTCCAGGTAATATTTTTGCAGCAAGGTAGGGTGTCAAATCAGAATCAACACACCAATCAAAAATACCTCTTACTAAATATGGCTTATTAGATACCATAATCGTAATTTATACTCTCATTGATTTTTCTGCGGGAGACATTGCCTCATCAAATAATGGTCTATTAAATATCTTATCTGCATACTTAAGTAACGGCGCACAGGAATTCGGTAACTTAATTTCATAATGATCGATTCGCCAAAGAAGGGGAGCCATTGCAACATCTAACATTGAATATTCTTCATGTAACAGATATTCCTGTTTAGTAATAATTGGTGTCAGTTGAATTAATGTTTCAGTAACAATTTTCTTAGCTGCATCTTTTTTTGATTTTTCATTAGATTCAAGGGCTTTCATATGAATAAATAACTGACTCTCAAAATCTTTAAGAAATAGTCTTGCACGCGCTCTCATAACTGGATCTGCTGGCATCAATTGGGGATGAGGGAATCTTTCATCAATATATTCATTAATAATATTTGCATCAGTAAGGACTAAGTCTCTTTCAACTAAAACTGGTGAATCAGAATATGGACTCAAGATTGATAAATCTTCAGGTTTATTAGATAAATCTACATCGATTACTTCAAAATCCATCCCTTTTTCAAAAAGGACAATGCGGCATCGATGGCTAAATGGATCTGTTGAGTTTGAATATAGTTTCATCATAATTTATTTAATATTTTTCCAATATTCCTTTTTGAGATTAATCGTTAAGATTAAAAGTAAGAAAAGAAAAGCG
The DNA here is from genome assembly GCA_028247015.1 of Methylophilaceae bacterium. Lineage (GTDB taxonomy): Bacteria > Pseudomonadota > Gammaproteobacteria > Burkholderiales > Methylophilaceae > BACL14. Next base: position 31,912 of record JAOKFJ010000004.1, read on the forward strand.
AGCACATAATACCCTATTTGCCTTCTCTTTTGTTGTCCTGGTTCTGACATGAATACCATATAGTTTGTAATATCGCCAACAAATTGATCGTACTCTTCAGGGGATAACGTGCCTGGGGTTTCTAATTTTAGATTATTTGTTACATTATTAAAATGTTGTTCACCTTGAAGCTCCCATAATATATGTGGCATTGCAGAGTTTTTATAAACCGTATTATTCCAGCCCATAGTTCTTGTTGGGTCTCTATAAAAACTTCTAAGGTAACTATAAATCCAATCCGCACCTCTTGATCTTGCGGTTACAGATAAATTAGGAGGGGCAGCTCCAAACCACTTTTTAGCATCACTATTTATCATGGAAATCTCCATTGGATTTCCAACCTTATCTGAAGTAAATAATAAATTATTTTCAATTAATTCATCAGTTAAACCAATATCAGTTAATCGGTTGTATCTCATATAACTTGCACTATGGCAATTTAAACAATAATTAACAAAATTTCTAGCACCTCTTTGTAAAGATATTTTATCATCGAGATCAATTGGTGCTTTATCAAGCTTCACACTTTCTGAAGCATAAGAAAGTGAAGATGAAAAAATTATTATAAAACTTATTATTATATTTTTCATTACATTCTTACTCTCTTGGGAACAGATTTTGTAATATCTTTTTTGCTATAGATAGGCATTAAAATGAAAAATAAAAAATAGGTTACTGTAAATATTCTAGCAATAATTGTTGCAACATCCTTTCCCCCAATAATAGGAATGGCATTGTAAAACTGTCCCCATACATTGGAAGGAACAGTTCCAAGATATCCCAGGACAATAAAACTAATAACAAAAGTACTAAGCCATTTTTTATAAAGAGCTCCTTTATAACGAATTGACCTTACTTTACTTTTATCTAGCCAAGGAACGAAGAAAAAGATTAAAACTGATAAGCCCATAGCAGCTACGCCAGGAAATTGACTATTGAAAAGTGGGGGTACCGCTCTTAAAATAGAATAAAAAGGAGTGAAATACCAAACTGGAGCAATATGGTCTGGAGTTACTAATGGGTTTGCAGGGACAAAATTATTTGCCTCAAGAAAATAACCCCCCATTTCTGGAGCAAAAAATATAATTGATGCAAATACTATGAGAAACACTGAAAGTCCAACTAGGTCCTTAACAGTATAATAAGGATGAAAAGGAATACCATCCATAGGAATACCTGTTTTCTTGTCTTTCATATCTTTAATATCTATTCCGTCTGGGTTATTAGATCCTACCTCATGAAGAGCAATCAAATGACCAAAAATTAAACCTGCTAAAGCTAAAGGTAGTGCAATAACATGAAAAGCAAAAAAACGATTTAAAGTTGCATCTGAAACTAGATAGTCACCTCGAACCCACTCTGCTAAATCTGGACCAATGAAAGGTACTGAAGTAAACAAATTAACAATAACCTGTGCCCCCCAATAAGACATTTGTCCCCAAGGTAATAAATACCCAAAGAAAGCCTCAGCCATTAATAAAAGAAAAATAAATACTCCAAATAACCATAGGAGCTCTCTTGGCCTTCGATATGAGCCATACATCAAGCCTCTAAACATATGTAGATAAATGACTACAAAAAATAGTGAAGATCCAGTTGAATGCATATATCTAATAAGCCAACCAAAGGAAACATCTCTCATAATATATTCAACTGAGGCAAATGCTTCGGCTGCAGATGGCTTGTAATGCATCGTCAAGAAGATGCCTGTTAAAATTTGCATTACAAAAACAAATAGTGCCAGCGCTCCAAAAAAATACCAGAAATTAAAATTCTTTGGAGCATAGTAACCAGTTAAATGATTTTTTATAAATGAGGAAAGAGGAAATCTTTCATCAATCCATCCAAGCAAACTATTTGAAGTAGAATTAGATTCTTTTACCATGCTAAGCAACCCCTTCTGGATCTTCGCCAATCAGCACAGTATGATCATCGATATATTTGTGAGGTGGTACAACTAAATTGGTTGGTGCAGGAGAACCTTTAAATACTCTGCCAGCCAAATCAAATTTAGAGCCATGGCAAGGACAGAAAAATCCTCCTTCCCATTCACTTCCCATATCGCCTTTTGGTAATAGTTTTGGTGCGGGTGCACATCCTAAATGAGTACATATACCGACAACAACAAGCAAATTTGATTTAATAGAGCGAGTTTTATTCTTACAATATTTAGGCTGTTGAGAAACTACATTCAAATCTGGATCCGCTAATTCTTTATTGTTATCTAATTTTTTTATCATTGCATCTGAGCGATTCAGAATCCATACTGGCTGACCTCTCCACTCTGAAGTTTTTATCTCGCCAGGCTTAATTCCAGCAATATCTACCTCTACTGCTGCTCCAGCTGCTTTTGCTTTTTCACTGGGAAGCATGCTAGAAACGAAAGGAATACCTGCAGCTGATACTCCAATTGCACCAGTTACAGAAGTAGCAGTCAATAAGAATTTTCTTCTATTAAGATCGATTTTATTACCCTCGTCAGCCATAAAAAATCCGTTTAAATTTTGAGATTAAAATTAAAATATTACTTACAGGTGCATTTATGACCGCATTATACAAAATTAGTTACAAAACTAATAGCATTAAACTAGTCAATTGTAATTTTTTTTGCAAACAAGACTCCTAATTCAAACAAAAATATCATAGGAAATGCCAACAGTATTTGCGAAATAACATCTGGTGGAGTAAAAATTGCCCCGAAGATAAATGCTATAACAATTAAAAAAGGTCTATTTTTTTGGATACTTTTAAGCTTTACCCATTTAAACTTTACTAATGACACTAAAATAATAGGAATTTGAAATGCAAATCCAAATGCTAAGAATAACGCAACAATCATTTCTAAATAGCTTGATATATCAACCATAAGATCAACTTCGTTTGGAGTCATTGAAATAAAAAAATTAAATATAATTGGAAATACAAGGCTATAAACAAATAACGTCCCTAGAATGAATAAAATATAGCTAATTATTAATGCCCAAATTATAAAAAATTTTTCTTTTCTATATAAACCTGGCGATACAAATAACCATATTTGCCAGAAAATAGGCGGAAGTGAAATTATAAAAGCACAAAATAGGGTTATTTTAAATGGGACAATAAATGTTGCGGATAGCTTTGTACTTATTATTGAAGCATTGATAGACTGCATTTGTATTAATAATGGTTTCGCAAAAAAATAATATATATCGTTTGCAAATGGAAATAACAGAAGAAAAATTCCAATAAGAATTAAGAACGATTTTATTAATGTCCATCTAAGCTCTTTGAAATTATGAGAAAATGATTGAGGGAAATTCAAGATTTATTAGATCTCTTTTTTATTTCTTTTTGTATTTTTTTTAGCTCTTTAAACTTACCTTCCCTCTCGATCTCTTCTTTAATATCTGCCATAAAAGATTTAGATTTTTTTAACATTTTTCCAAAAGCCCTTGCTATTGTAGGAATATTTTTAGAGGGGATAAAAAGTATTGCAGTAAAAATAACTATCAATAACTCTGAAAAAGAAATATCAAACATTCAATTATTTTTTTCTAGAAACTTTCTTTTTATTTTTTTCTTGCATGCCTTCTCTGAAGCTTCTTAATGCACCTCCTAAATCACTCCCGATATTTCTTAATTTTCCAGAACCAAAAATAACTATGACAACCAAAAAAATTATCAATAACTCCCAAATTCCTGGCATAACTATTCTCCTTTTAAATTTTAACTAAAGTATCACTACCACCGTAAACATGAAAATGCATATGAAATACCTCTTGCCCACCTTCTGCCCCAGAATTTATCATTGTTCTATATCCTTTTAGACCTAATTGATTTGCAAGCTTACTTCCAAGTAATAACATTTTTCCGAGCATTTCCTGATTAGTATCACTGCATGCCATAAGATTTTCAATATGGATCTTAGGAATAATTAGAAGATGTACCTTATCAATCGGCTTAATATCTTCAAAAACTAAAAATTCTTGATCCTCATAAATAATTGATGCTGGAATATCTTTATTTATAATTTTGCAAAAAATACAGTCATTCATAATCTTTATTTAATCTTCCTATTATTTTTTTCCTCAATACCTGAAATACCTTCCCTACTTTTTAATTCATTTATGATATCTTCCACTCTTAAATTTTTTGCTGACAACAATACTAAACAGTGAAACCATAGGTCAGCTATTTCATGAATTAACTCATCATTGCTTTCTCCCTTGGCAGCAATAATTGTTTCAGAGGATTCTTCTCCAATTTTTTTTAAGATCTCGTTAATGCCTTTTGAATGAAGTTGTGAAGTATAAGAAACTGACGGGTCATCATTTTTTTTAGATTTAATTAAGTCTAGAAGATCCTCCAAGTAACTTTTCATTATTTTTTATCCTTATAAATTTCATTTGGGTCTTTGATTACTGCTTCTACTTCGATCAAATTATCAGTTTCCATGTCAATCTTATTATAAAAACAAGATTCTCTCCCTGTATGACATGCAATACCTCCTTCCTGCTTAACTTTAATGATCAATGTATCACCATCACAATCTAATAATATTTCTTGTATATATTGAATATTTCCAGACTCTTCACCCTTAACCCAAACTTTTTTTCTTGAACGCGACCAATAAATTGCTTTTCTTTCTTTAATGGATTGCTTTAATGTTTCTTTGTTCATCCAAGCAAACATAATGACCTTATTTGTAAAAATATCCTGAACAATCACTGGCAATAATCCATCACTATTCCAAACAATTCTATCTAAGTATTTACTCATAGCCTTATTTCCACGTTATTATTAGTCATATATTCTTTTGCTTCACGAATAGTAAATTCCCCATAGTGAAAAATGCTTGCCGCTAATACAGCATCTGCCCCACCTAATAATACGCCATCAACCAAATGCTGAAGGTTTCCAACTCCCCCAGAAGCAATAATGGGAACCTCAACAGCCTCTGAAATTAGTTTAGTCAAGGCAAGATCAAACCCAATTTTTGTACCGTCTCTATCCATACTTGTTAATAATAATTCACCAGCACCCAAATTGACCATTTTTTTTGCCCACTCAACTGCATCTAGACCAGTAGGATTTCTCCCGCCATGTGTAAACACTTCCCAATGATTACCCACTTTTTTTGCATCAATAGCAACTACAATACATTGCGAACCAAAACGACTAGATGCCTCAGCAACTAGATTTGGATTAAGAATAGCTGAAGTATTTATACTAATCTTATCAGCGCCTACATTTAATAGACGTCTAACATCATCAGGAGAGCGAACTCCTCCACCAACTGTTAATGGTATAAAGATTTCTTTTGCTACTGACTCGATAATATCTAAAATTAGATCACGGTTATCTGAACTGGCTGTGATATCTAAAAAGGTTAATTCATCTGCACCTTCTTCATCATATTTTCTAGCAATTTCAACAGGGTCTCCTGCATCTTGGAGGCTAACGAAGTTTATTCCCTTAACAACTCTTCCAGCATTAACGTCTAAACATGGAATAATTCTTTTGGCTAATCCCATTATGATCCAGTTAGCTGGTCAGCTAATTCTTGGGCAGCCTTGAAATCTAGACTACCTTCATATATTGCCCGCCCTGTTATTACTCCACGAATACCAATATTTGAAACTTCACATAAAGCCTCAATATCCTTTAGGCTCGAGACTCCTCCACTCGCCACAACTGGCACCAACAAGGATTCTGATAATTTGACTGTCGCATCAATATTAACTCCCCCCAACATTCCATCACGACCTATATCAGTATAGATAATTGATTCAGCTCCATACTCTTCAAATCTTTTAGCAAGATCTATTACGTTCTGACCCGTTAATTTAGCCCAGCCATTAATAGCAACGTCACCATCTTTAGCATCAAGTCCTACAATAATTTGCCCGGGAAACTCATAGCAAGCTTCTTTTAAAAATTCTGGATGTGTGACTGCTGCTGTCCCAATAATTATTGAATCAACTCCACTATTTAAAAAGCTCTCTACTGTATTAAGATTACGAATACCACCTCCTAATTGGATAGGTATTTTTTTTCCTAACTCACTTACAATAGATTTTATAGCACTATCATTTACTGGTTTACCAGCAAAGGCTCCATCTAGATCTACTAAATGAAGTCTTCTAGCCCCTTGATTGAACCATTTTTTTGCCATCTCAGCCGGATTTTCAGAAAAAATTGTTGATTCTTCCATACGCCCTTGTTTTAGACGGACACACTTTCCATCTTTTAGATCTATTGCTGGGATTATTAACATAATGTAAAAATTATAATGTCCATGAAATAAAGTTTTTTAATAATTGTAACCCCGAATCAGCACTTTTTTCAGGGTGAAATTGAACTGCAAAAATATTTTTATAGGAAACGGCAGCTGTAAATGATGTTCCGTAATTTGCAGAACCAGTTTTTATAGAGTGATCTAATTCCTCTACGTAATAACTATGGACAAAATAGAAACGTTCATTAGGAGGAATATTATTCCATATTGGGTGTAGTGCATTTTGATGAACTTCATTCCACCCCATATGTGGGATCTTCAAATTTTTTGATGACTTAAATCGATTTACTCTTCCCTTAAGAATTCCTAAGCCCTGAACATTTCCCTCTTCACTTTTATCAAATAACATCTGAAGCCCAATACATATTCCCAAAAATGGTTTATTCATTGCTGATTCGATTACAATTTCTCTAAGGCCTCTATTATTAAGCTCTCTAATGCAATCAGGCATAGCGCCCTGCCCTGGAAAAACTATCCTATCTGCTTTTGATATAAGCGCTGGGTCACTAGTAACAATAGTTTCTATTTGAGGGGCTATAAATTTAAATGCATTATGGACAGATTTAAGGTTACCCATTCCGTAATCGATAATTGCAATCATAAATTAATTAATTAAGTAAATTAAAATTAAAGCGAACCCTTAGTTGATGGGGTTTCACCTTTAATTTTTTCATCATGCTCAACAGCAATTCTTAGTGCTCTGCCAAATGCTTTAAAAATTGTTTCTGCTTGATGATGAGAATTTTCGCCCTTTAGATTATCAATATGCAAGGTTACATTTGCATGATTAGTAAAACCTTGGAAGAACTCATGGAAAAGATCAACATCAAAATCACCAACTCTAGCTCTTGTAAATTCAGTATTAAATTCAAGACCAGGCCTTCCTGAAATGTCGAGAACAACCCTTGATAATGCTTCATCAAGCGGAACATATGCATGACCATATCGACGAATACCTAATTTATCACCCATAGCTTTAAAAAAAGCTTGTCCTAGGGTAATACCAATATCTTCTACAGTATGATGAGCATCAATGTGTAAGTCTCCCTCTGCTTTTACCGTGAGGTCAAACAAACCATGACGTGAAATTTGTTCCATCATATGGTCTAGGAAACCAATTCCTGAATTTAAATCAGATTTTCCAGAGCCATCAATATTAATCTCAACAGAGATATTTGTTTCAAGTGTTTTTCTAGTAACTTTAGCTGTTCTTTTCATACGGTGATTTTATCATGAGTTTGACTAATTTGACCTTCTACAACGTTCTGAGCAATACTTAACCTCATCCCAGACTTTTTCCCATTTCTTTCTCCATGTGAAGTTTCTATTACATACTTTACATAATTTTGAATCGAGATATTTTTTTTTCATCTAAATTATTGCCTTTAAAATAGAAATAAACTCTCTCATTTCGTCTTGAGTGCCAATTGTGATCCTTAAATACTGAGAAATTCTTTCTGGCTCATTAAAGTGACGGACTATTACTCCCGATTCTCTCAGTTTTTTAAAAATCATACCTGCTTCTTTTGTTTTATGTTTTGTAAATATAAAATTTGCACCTGAAGGTAGCGTCTCAAAGCCCATTAAAAGCAATTCTTTTTCTAAAAATATTCTTGCTTGAATAATTTTATCCCCAGTTTCATTGAAGTAATTTTCGTCCTTAATTGCCTCAATACCTGCTACCTGGGCTAATCGATCAACAGGGTAAGAATTAAAACTATTTTTAATACGATTAAGTGCTTCAATTAAATCTTTATCGCCAAAAGCACATCCTAGCCTCATGCCTGCCAATGATCTTGATTTTGAGAATGACTGAGTTATTACTAAATTTTTATATTGATCTACTAATTCAACTGCTGATTCTGTCCCAAAATCTACGTAAGCTTCATCAATGACAACCACACTGTCTTGATTTATTTTTACTAGATTTTTAATATCAACTAAGTCCTTAGGAATTCCAGTGGGGGCATTTGGGTTTGGAAAAATAATGCCTCCATTAGGAATTAAATAATTTTCTAAATTGATATTAAATTCTTCATCTAATGGGATTCTTGTATATTTAATATTGTAAAGACTGCAGTAGGCCGGATAAAAGCTATACGTAATATCTGGGAACAGAATTGGTAACTTATTTTTAAAGAACCCCTGAAAAATAAATGCGAGTATTTCATCTGATCCATTGCCTACAAATATTGAGTTCATAGAAATATTGTAATAATTTGATATAGTAGATTTTAATAAATCACTTTCAGGATCTGGGTAAAGTCTTAACTGATCATTACTAGCAGTTGCAATTGAATCAAGAACCTTTTGGCTGGGTCCATAAGGATTTTCATTGGTATTTAGCTTTAGTGATAAATTTTTTTTTGGTTGCTCCCCTGGGATATATGGGGTTAAGTTATTAACAACAGTACTCCAATATTTACTCATTATCTATTTTTTTATAACTCTATATTGTGCTGACCTAGCATGGGCGCTAAGTCCTTCACCATTGGCAAGCACTGATGCTATTTCCCCTAGTTCGCTTGCTGATTCTGGTGATAAAAATATTAAGCTTGATCTCTTTTGAAAATCATAAACACCTAAAGGTGATGAAAATCTTGCTGTTCCAGATGTTGGTAATACATGATTTGGGCCAGCGCAATAATCACCTACAGCCTCACAAGTATTTCTACCCATAAAGATAGCACCAGCATGCTTTATCTTCAAAACTAATTTTTCAGGGTCATCTACCGATAACTCTAAATGCTCAGGTGCAATGAAATTTGATATAGATGCAGCATCCTCTAAATCTTTTGCAAGTATAAATATACCTCTATTTTCTAAAGAATTTACTATCACATCTTTTCGGTCCATCTCATCAATTAATTTTTTCATACTATTTAAAACACATTCAAAAAAATTTTCGTCAGGTGAGATTAAAATTGATTGGGCCATTTCGTCATGCTCTGCCTGGGAAAATAAATCCATCGCAATCCACTCTGGATCTGTCTTGCCATCACATATAATAAGTATTTCTGAGGGGCCAGCAATCATATCAATGCCAACCACTCCAAAAACTTTTCTTTTAGCCTCTGCAACATAAGCATTTCCTGGTCCAACAATTTTATCAACTTTTGGAATTGATTCCGTTCCATAGGCTAATGCCGCAATTGCTTGTGCGCCACCAATAGTAAATACTTTATTCACTCCAGCCAATTTTGCAGCAGCTAATACTAAATCGTTTTTTTCTCCATTTGGAGTTGGGACTACCATTACTAAATCCTTAACCCCTGCAACTTTTGCTGGGATAGCATTCATCAATACAGATGAAGGATATGCGGCCTTTCCTCCAGGAACATAAAGTCCAACTGTATCTATTGGAGTTATTTTTTGACCATATGCAGATCCTTGCTTATCTTTATATGACCATGATTCTGTTTTTTGTTTTTGATGATATTCCTTAATTCTTTGTGCAGAAATTTCTAAGCATGAGCGGATTTCAGAAGGTATTCTATTTAATGCTTCTTTTAGTTCATTTTGACTAATTTCTAAATCTTTACTATTCTTTACTCCAGCTCGATCATATTTATTTGTGAACTCCAATACAGCCTTGTCCCCAAAATCTTTAACTTTATTTAAAATATTTTGAGTTGTTTGGATAATCTCATCATTTTCCTCAACATTAAATAACAACGAGGATTTTAACTCTTCATAAAAGTTACCATCAGATGAATTTAGTTTTTTAATATTCACGAATTTATTTAGTTATAGCATTTGAAAATTTTTTAATTAATGGCTGCAAAATTTCTCTATTAATTTTTAAAGATGCTTTATTCACAATCAGTCTCGAACTAATATCACTAATCTCTTCTGTAGCCACTAAATTATTAGCCTCTAATGTCTTTCCCGAACTAACTAGATCTACAATTACATCAGACAAACCTACAATCGGAGCTAATTCCATTGAGCCATATAATTTAATAAGGTCTATATGAATACCTTTTCTTCCAAAAAATTCCTTGGCAGCATTAGGATATTTAGTTGCTACTCGAAGATGTACGCGCTTAGAGATTTTCTCTTGATAATTAAAATCTTTTTTTGCAGCTACCATCATCTTACATATTCCAATTCCCAAATCTAATGGCTGATATAGTCCAGTTCCGTCGTACTCATCCAATACATCTTTTCCTGCAATTCCAAGGTCTGCTCCTCCCCATTCCACGTATGTTGGAACGTCAGAAGCTCTAACAATAATTAATTGAATATTCTTCTCATTGGTTCCAAAAACTAACTTTCTAGATTCATCAGGATCATCATTACAAAAAATTCCTGCCGCATTCAACATTGGCATTGTTTCAGTAAAAATTCTTCCTTTTGATAAAGCAATTGTAATCATCTATTTTACCCTTTTAATCTTTGCGCCAATTTGATTAAACTTTTTTTCAAGTCGCTCATATCCTCTATCCAGATGATATATTCTTTCGATTTCTGTATCACCTTTGGCTGTAAGTGCAGCCAATACTAATGAAGCTGAAGCTCTTAGATCTGTTGCCATAACATTAGCTCCACTCAATTCATCATCACCCTTAATAATAGCTGTATTTTGTTTTATATCAATATTTGCTCCCATCCTTATTAGTTCCTGGACATGCATAAAGCGGTTTTCAAAAATTGTTTCTATTATCTCACTAGATCCCTTTGCCACTGTATTCAGCGCCATAAACTGTGCTTGCATGTCGGTAGGAAAACCGGGGTATGGTGATGTTGTTAAATTAACAGCCCTTAATTGACCATCACTCTTAATAGTAATCTTCTCACCTTCTATCTTTATGTCTGCGCCAGCTTCCTTGAGCTTCATAATAATAGCTTCTATTTTTTCTGACTCTACTCCATGACAACAAATTTCTCCCCCCGTCATTGCTGCAGCTACTAAATATGTACCGGCTTCAATCCTATCAAACATTACCCTATGATTTGTACTGGATAATTTTTCAACCCCCTTGATTGTAATTTTTTTTGTTCCAAGACCTGAAATTTTAGCCCCCATCTTAATTAGACAATTACCTAAATCAATCACCTCAGGTTCTTTTGCTGCATTTTCAAGAGTAGTTTCTCCTCTGGCTAGAGTAGCTGCCATCATTAAATTCTCTGTTCCTGTCACAGTAACTTGATCCATATTAATCTTAGCTCCAATTAATTTACCTTCAGGCAAATGTTCTGCACTAGCATTAATATAGCCTTTATCTATATTGATTTTTGCTCCCATAGCTTCAAAGCCTCGAATATGAATATCCACTGGTCTAGAGCCTATAGCACACCCCCCTGGAAGTGAAACACGCGCCTTACTAAATCTGGACAATAATGGGCCTAGAACAAGAATCGATGCCCGCATGGTTTTTACTAAATCATATGGGGCATCTACATGATTAATTGATTTTGCAATTAATTCAATTGAATTTTCATCTTTCCTTATTTCTACACCAAGAAAATGAAGTAACTTTTCTGTAGTTTTTATATCAAAAAGTTTTGGGACATTAGTTAAAACTAATTTCTCCGAAGATAGTAAAGAGCTTATAAGGATCGGTAAGGCGGCATTTTTTGCGCCTGAAATTAAAACGTCGCCAAATAATTTTCTTTGGCCTTGAATAATAAGTCTATCCAAGACTAATTACTCGAAACAATCTTAGCTAGCTCTCCAGACTCATACATTTCCTTCATTATGTCAGCTCCTCCACTAAATTCACCATTTACATATAATTGAGGAATTGTTGGCCAGTTAGAATAGACTTTTATACCTTCCCTGATCTCAGGATCTTGTAAAACATCAACAGTTTTATAAGTTGCCCCACATGCATCTAGAATTTGACAGGCCACGCTGGAAAATCCACACTGAGGAAATTTTGGATTTCCCTTCATAAAAAGAACCACTGAATCTCCATCTACTAATTCTTTAATTTTATTATTCGTTGTCATGGTTTTTATCTCCGCATTATTTAGTTAGTTGATTCCACTCATCCACTTTGTAAGTTTTAATTGACAAAGCATGTATATCTTTTTTCATCATTTCACCCAAAGACCGATACACCAGTTGGTGTTGTTTTAGCATAGAAATATTTTCAAAGTCCTTGCTGACTATAATTGCCTCAAAATGAGTTCCGTCATCTCCCTTAATCTCTATAAACTCACAGGAAAGGTTCTCAGAGATAGTGTTCTTAATTTTTTCAGGTGACATCATCTAGTTTCTTAGTTTAAAACCAGATTTTAGCATTCTGATAGTAATAAAAGATAAAACAATAAAAAATAAAGCAACAACTCCTAAGCTAAAATAGGGGGAGACATCAGACTTACCAAAAAACCCAAATCTAAATCCATCAATCATATAAAAAAATGGATTTAGTTGAGAAATACCTTGCCATGCAACAGGCAGTGAATGAATAGAATAGAATACGCCAGATAGCATAGACAATGGCATAATCACAAAATTACCAAATGCTGCCATTTGATCAAACCTTTCACACCAGACGCCGGCAATAATTCCAAAGGCTCCCATAAGTCCACCACCAAGCAATGCAAATAGGAATAAAAACCACGGATGCTCTATTGGTAAATCAATATAGATAATCGCGATTAAGTAAATACATACGCCTACGAAGATACCTCTAGCAATTGATGCTGCTAAAAATGCAAAAAATAGCTGGAGATAACTTAGTGGGGTTAACAAAAGAAAAACAATATTCCCCATTACCTTTGCCTGAATTAGACTTGAAGAGCTATTCGAGAATGCATTTTGTAATAGTGACATCATAATTAATCCAGGAATTAAGAATGCTGAGTAAGGAACACCCTCATAAACCTCAAGACGACTATCAAGAACATGTGAAAATATTAAAAGATATAATATTCCAGTGATCACAGGAGCAGCAACCGTTTGAAAAGCCACACGCCAGAATCTTAATAATTCTTTTTTAAGTAGTGTCCAAGTGCCTATAATTTGAGTCTTTAAGGTGACCAATATTATTTAGCTCCTGTTAGCTTTAAAAAAACATTTTCAAGGTCAGTATCTAATGTTTGCATATCAATTATTTCAATTTTAGATTTTTTTAGTGCTTCAGTAATTTCTGCAATATCAGTAATATTTTTTAATTGAAAAATATATGCGCCATCCGATTCAACATAAGAAAAATTTTTAACTGACTGGGGCAGGCTTTTCTTAGCCATAAAATTTAGCCGGAGCATTAAATTTTTTGTTGAAAACTTCTTGAGTAAATTTCTAGTAGTATCAAGTGCCACTATTTTTCCTAGTCGCAGCATTGCTACAGAATTACATAATGCCTCTGCTTCTTCTAAATAGTGAGTTGTTAAAACAATTGTATGGCCTTCTTTATTAAGCTCTTTAATAAAGCTCCATAGCTTCTGCCTTAGCTCCACATCAACGCCTGCTGTTGGCTCGTCTAACACAATTACCGGTGGTCTGTGAACAAGTGCCTGCGCAATTAACGCCCGCCTCTTCATCCCCCCTGAAAGGGCCCTCATATTTGTATTCGCTTTATCTCTAAGGTCTAGACGATCTATTACTTCATCTACCCACCTATCATTTTCTCTACTTTTTCCAAAATAACCTGCTTGGAATCGTAACATTTCCCTAACGTTAAAAAACGGGTCGAAGACTAATTCTTGCGGAACAATTCCAACTAAATGTCTTGCTTCTTGATACTCTTTTTGAACATCTCTTCCCATAACAGATATTTTTCCCGATGATGGATTTGCCAGTCCACCAAGCATATTTATCATGGTCGATTTTCCAGCGCCATTAGGACCTAATAATCCAAAAAATTCTCCCTGAGGGATGGATAAAGATATTCCATTTACAGCCTTAACTGTTCCGTAATTTTTTTTTACATTTCGATAGACAATAGCAGGCTTCATATTATATTTTTAAGTATTACCAAAATGGAGTATTTAGCTTTTACCTGAAATAAATTCTTCGGCGCCGTAAAGTCTGGCAAGCTTCATAAGGTTATCCGGAGGAGAAGAAATAAAAACATTATTTTTATTTGCTTTAGCTAATCGCTTCCAATGAAAAATAAGAGCTAAAAGAGAAGTATCGACATCTCCCACACCACTCAAATCTAAGGTAATAGAACTATTCCAATTAAAATCTTTAGCTTTATCAATTACATTAGAAATATATTCAAATGTTAAATTACCTCTTAACACCCAAGTATTATTTTCAGTCTTAGTAAATTCCATCAATCTTTATTACTCTTATTTTTATTAGCTAGTTTCTTGTTCAATGAGTCCATCCCACCTTTTCTAATTTCACTAGAGAATTGGCTTCTATAATTTGTTACCAAACTTACTCCCTCAATAACAATGTCAAATACTAACCATGAATCTCCATTTTTTGCTAAAGCATAATTTACCTTTATTGGTTGTGCTCCATCTTGAACAATCTCTGTTTTTACAGTAACTATTTCATCAGCAGGCTTCATACGCATTGGTTTAATTTTAATTCCCTGATCTTTATATTTTGATAAGGCTATAGAATAAGTCCTTAATAACAAACTTCTAAATTCAGCCTTAAATTGTTTTTTTTGTTGACTTGTTGCCTTTCGCCATGCCTTACCTAGAACTAATCTCGAAATTCTTTCAAAGTCAAAACTTGGTAATATTTTTTCTTCTGCTAGTTGGTATATCTTTTTCTTATCTCCACCCTGAATATCTTTATCGCTTTTTATTGCAGAAATAACATCATCTGCAGTTTTCCTAACTAGTTCATCAGGTGCAAGACCGGCAAAAACTGCAGTCGAAAATAAGATTGTTATAAAACTAAAAATCCACTTATTGAATGAAATAAATTTCAATTTATTCCTCCTCTGATGCTTTACTATATAAGAATTGGCTTATCAGCTTTTCTAAAACTACAGCATCTTGGGTTTGGGTAATTCGATCGCCCTGCTCTAAATTTTTCTCATCACCCCCAGCCTCAAGTCCTATATATTGCTCTCCCAATAAGCCTGCTGTGTATATATTGGCAAATGTATCTTTAGGAAATACGTATCTCTTATCAATATCAATACTCACGATTGCATGATAGGCTTCTGTATCGAATACAATTGAATTAACTCTACCAACAACAACCCCAGCACCCTTTACTGGAGCTCTAGGTTTTAAACCACCAATATTTTCAAAATTTGCAGTCACCATATAAGTTTCTCTAATATCATTAGAGGTCAGATTGCCAACCTTCATAGCAAGTCCGAGCAATGAAACAACTCCAATTGCGACAAATATTCCTACCCATGCATCAAGTTTAATTTTATCCATATTCAGTCCTTTAGTCCTTGGTTTATTTTAACCACTAATCATAAATGATGTAAGTACAAAATCTAGCGCCAGAATAGCTAATGATGAGGTAACAACTGTTCTCGTTGTAGCACGACTTACGCCCTCTGCAGTTGGAGGAGCATCAAAACCCTCAAAAAGTGCAATAATTGTACATGCAATCCCAAACACCACACTCTTAATCACCCCATTAATAATATCAAATCTAAAGTCAACATTCGCTTGCATCTGGGACCAAAATGCCCCCTCATCAACCCCAATTACTGGAACAGCAACTACATAACCCCCTAAGACACCTACCATTGAGAAAATTGAAGCCAATATAGGCATCGTAATTACGCCAGCCCAAAATCTTGGGGCAATGATTCTTGCAATAGGACTTACCGCCATCATCTCCATAGCTGATAATTGTTCTGTTGCTTTCATAAGTCCTATTTCAGCAGTTATAGCAGTTCCTGCTCTTCCTGCAAATAAAAGTGCTGTAACAACAGGACCTAATTCCCTAACCAATGCCAATGCAACTAATACTCCAATAGCCTCAGATGACCCGTATTTTTGTAGCGTATAGTATCCTTGCAGACCAAGCACCATTCCAACAAAAAATGCAGAAACGATTATAATTATCAATGACATTACCCCTGTAAAGTATATTTCACGAATAGTCAGGTGAATTCTTTTAAAGCTGTCAGCAGAATAAATTAATATAAGAATGAAAAGTCTAGTTGCAGCACCAAGTCTAAGTGCGCGACTTGAAAAAGCATTACCTATTTTTTCAAAAAAATTTAATAAAGTTTTCATATTTTTAATTAACTTCTAAAGATCTAAGTCCTCTTTTATGCTCGGTGCATTATAGTGAAAAGGAACTGGCCCATCCTTTTCGGCATGAATAAATTGTTTAACAAAAGGTAATTTAGAGGCCATTAATTGTTTTGGAGAACCTTCTGCAGCAACTACCCCGTCCGCAACAAAATATATATAATCTGCAAATGAAAATGTTTCTGCAACATCATGAGTTACTATTATTGATGTAGCGCCTAATGCATCATTTAATGATCTGATTAAATCACATATAACTGCCATTGAAATTGGATCTAGGCCAGCAAATGGTTCATCGTACATAATGATATCAGGATCTAATGCAATTGCTCTTGCTAAGGCTACCCGTCTTGCCATACCTCCTGATAATTCAGGGGGCATTAAGTATGCTGCTCCCCTCAATCCCACGGCATTCAATTTTAACAAAACCAAATCTTTTATTATATTCTCAGGTAAATCTGTATGCTCTCTCATTGGAAATGCGACATTCTCAAAAACTGAAAGGTCACTAAAAAGTGCTCCGTGCTGAAATAACATTCCCATTTTCCTACGTAACCGATAAATGCCATCTCTATTTTGTTTGTGTACGATTGTACCGTCGACTTCTACCTGACCAGAATTTGGCTTTATTTGTCCCCCAATTAATCTGAGAATAGTGGTTTTACCACTGCCACTCCCACCCATAATGGCTGATACTTTACCTCGCGGAAACTCCATATCAATACCTTTGTGCAAAAGGTGATTGCCATAACCAAAATTTAAATCTTTAATGGAGATAATGCTGTTTGACATATTTTATTGAATCTAAAATTTAATTAACTTATGTTAATTCTAACTTAAAATGGTCAAATTTTTATAATTCACCGTACGAATGTAAACCAGACAAAAATAAATTAACTCCTAAAAAACAAAAAGCTGTAATAAATAGGCCAATAATTGACCACCACGCAAGTAAATTACCCCTAAGGCCTTTAATTAGCCTTAAATGAAGCCAAGCTGCATAATTTAGCCATACAATTAGAGCCCACGTTTCTTTGGGATCCCATGACCAATAACCGCCCCATGCTTCAGCTGCCCAAACTGCGCCAAGTATTGTCGCAATTGTAAAAAATATAAAACCAATAGCTATTGTTCGATAAGTCATATCTTCCAAGATATCTTTTTCAGGTAGATATTTAGTTAACCATCCCTTATCTACAACAAGATATGCCGTAGAAACCATAGCCGCAATTGCAAACGCCCCATAACCAATAAAATTAGCTGGTACATGAATTTTCATCCAATATGACTGCAAGGCTGGAACTAAAGGCTGGATCTCATGTGCTCCTTTTGCAAAGCTATACCAAAGTAAAAAACCTACTGCAACATTAATGATTACTAAAATAAAGGCCCCGAGCTTTTTTGTTGCTATTCGTTCCTCATAATACATATAAATTAAAGCAGTAATTATACAAAATAAAACAAACACTTCATAAAGATTACTAATTGGAATATGTCCGATATCAATATTAATTAAATAAGATTCATACCATCGAATAAGTAGACCAGCTGTGCCGAGAGTTGTTGCAATCCATACTAAACTAGAAGCCAACTTACCTGAAAATTCTTGAGAATTAAAAAGATGAACCCAGTAAATAATTAAACTTAATGGATACAATGCACTCATCCACATTATTGCTGATTGGCTTGAGAGAAAATATTTTAAAAGGAAACTTTCTTCAACAATTAATAAATTTCCCTTATAAAGAAAGATTGATAAAAAAGATAGCAGGAAAATAGTAACGAAGAAGTTCTTAAAGTTTGTCCAAGAAAATCCTAACCATGAAAAAACAAAAATAGAACTAATTAAAATAGCAACCTCATAGCCATCCATATAATTATGAAACTGAATCAAGGCATAAGAGGCTAAAAGAAATAACCCACCCATGAAAATTTTATTATAAAGACTCACTTGATTCATCATACTTATCCTTTTTTACTTAATGAATTTAATTTATTTTTTATATCATCTGCATATTTATCAAAAGTTAGATGATGGCGATTTGTTGTTAATGTTAATAAAATATTTTTGCTATTTTTCTTTTTTAGTACCCATAAACGAACCTCTTGAATATAAATCATACAAAAAATTCCAATCACTAACATAATAGAGCCTAAGTAGACCCAGAACTTACCTGGGGATTTTGTTAACTGTAACCCACTCGCTTGGACATGCTCAAATTCTTTTAATTCAAGAAATAAAGGAGTCCCATAAAAAAAACTATCACTATATGCATTTAATGCATCCTGAGTGAAGAATGGTAAATCTTCCAAATCAAAATATTTAGTTGATACATTATTATCTTGATAATCAAGTAATATTTGATTTGCTACTAATAGAATGATTTTAATATAGGCATTTGCAGCAGATTCTTGCTCTGACCCAGGAATATTCTTATCAATACTTAGCGCTATTGCGTTATAGCCACCTTGTTGAAAAGTTTTAAAAAGTTTTAATGTGCTTAACATTAAATTATCAGTGTCAACCTCTTTAGTCGAAGAGGAAGATAAGATTACTTTATTAATAGCACTTTCAATAATTTTCTTATCCAAGAGTAAATTCTTAAGAATAAAAAACCCTTCAAGACTCCCTTTACCATCTGCAGGTATTTTTAAAAACTTATAATCTTCCTGAGGTGTTGGTCTCATTCCACTTACGAAAAAGTATCTTCCTTCTAACTGCATTGGCATTTGATATGTTTGATATTCATTTGCCTGTCCAGATTGATTTCTAATTTTATAAGTAAAATTCGGCCCTACATTTTGTGAATTCTTTTTTTGAGAGCTATCAATATCTAAAATATTAAATAGTCTAAAGTCCTCAAATTCAAAAGAATATGATTGATCCATATAAATTAGATTGTTACTCTTGAAAACTTCAGCATTCATAGATTGCGATCTATCATTCGACTGAAGGTCTGTAACCAAAATATTTAATTTTGTTCCACCATCTTGAAAGTCTGACTGATAGATTGTCACTCCCTCAAAAGTTAATGGCTTATTAACACTTATTTTTTTCTCTTTTATCTTGCCTGTTACCTTACTTGTTAAGATCAAATCACTTTCATATGATTTTGGCTGCCCAGAAGAATAATGCTCAATATTAAAATCTTTTAGTCCAACAGAGAAGGGCAATTCTTGGATTAAGTAACCATCTTTAGAAGGAATAACACCAACATCCTGTTTCTCACCTTCAGATAATAATACGTTAGCTCGATATGAAAAATTATCTGCATCTAGACGACTTTTTCTAGGTATCTCAGATAAAGGTATATCTTGAGTCTGTATTTCTTTAAGACCTAATAATTCCTGTGTTTTTAATTTTAAATTACCATCCAGAATTCCTCCAACACTAATGACAATGATAGCAAGATGAGTAAATATATAGCCTAGCTTCTGAAAACTACCTTTCTTTGCAACAATCAATAAATCACCAGAAGAATTAATTTTCTCACGAACTTTAAAATTATTCTTTTCTAATAAAGAAATTAAATTTAGTTTATTAAATACAGGTAGCTTTATTTCATAGGAATGCTTAAAAGAGCGAAGAGATTTCTCGCGAATTTGATCCTGAAATTTTTGATATTCTCTAAGAATGCTGGGGCTATTTCTAATAACGCACAAAGAGGTTGAAGAAATAAGGAAGACTAAAATAATCAAAAACCATACAGCCTGATAAACATTAAATAGATCTAGGTGCTTAAAAATATCAAACCAGAATTGCCCAAACTTTATAATATAACTTTCATAGGGCTGTTTTTGTTTTAATATTGTTCCAATAATCGAGGCAATACCCACAAAAGAAAGCATTGTGATTGCAAATCTCATTGAGCTCATCAGTTGCGAAAAACTCATTTTTTTATTGTTATTAGCTATCAAATTTGACCTATATTTTCTAAGGATTTAATTAACAGTAGGTATAAAAATATCAAGCAGCTCTTTACTGCAAGCCTTGAATATAATCTGATACCGCCTGCATTTCTTTTTCTGTTAACTTTTGAGCAATGGTCCTCATCATCATTCCCTCATCATTACTTCGCTTTTCTAGTCTAAATAAATTTAGTTGTGATAGTGAATACTCAGAATGCTGTCCATTTAGCCTAGGATAAACATCCGGAACTCCATGACCAGCAGGACCATGACAGCTTGCACATGCTGGTACACCCTTATCTGATAATCCTCCACGATAAATTTTTTCTCCTAAGGATCCCTTTCCATTAGTTTTTGCTGATGATAGCTTAAGGCTCTGCATAGAAAAATAGAGCCCTAAGTTTTTCATATCATCTTCAGTTAGACTTGCTACCATTCCTGCCATTACTGCATTTTCTCTTGAACCATTTTTAAAGTTCATAAGTTGCTTTGTGATATAGGCGGAATGTTGGCCAGCTAATTTTGGATTCATACTGATAGAGCTATTACCATCAATCGCGTGACATGCAATACATAAATTATTTACTATTTTTTTTGCTGACAAATATTGATTTGACTCTTTTTGCGGCTCTGCAAACAAAGAAAAGCTGATGCTCATTGCACCTAATAAAATAAAAAAATAGTTTCTGATTAACATTTAAACTCCGACTGTGTTTTAAAATGAGACATTTTAACTAAAATAGGTTCAACGTGATAGCATTTACTTCTTTCAAGGGTATATAAATGGCTTTACTACAAAATGCTAAATTTATTATTTCAGCTAATCATTTCAATGAATTGCCTGAAGATGGTGGTTATGAAATAGCATTCGCTGGTCGCTCAAATGCTGGAAAATCAAGTGCCATCAATGCGCTTAGCAATCAAAATCGTCTTGCCTACGTTAGTAAGCAGCCAGGTAGGACGCAATTAATTAATTTTTTTAAAATTGATGATGACAAATCGCTCGTCGATCTTCCTGGCTATGGATATGCTAAGGTGCCCACAAATATAAGAAACCATTGGCAAAGAACATTACCTCGCTACCTGCAAGAACGGGAATGTCTAGTGGGATTAATCATTGTTATGGATATCCGACGACCTCTTACAGAACTAGATATCAGAATGCTAGACTGGTTTGCTCCCCGTCAAAAGCCTATTCATGTTCTTTTAACT
The DNA here is from genome assembly GCA_028247015.1 of Methylophilaceae bacterium. Classification (GTDB taxonomy): domain Bacteria; phylum Pseudomonadota; class Gammaproteobacteria; order Burkholderiales; family Methylophilaceae; genus BACL14. Next base: position 53,495 of record JAOKFJ010000004.1, read on the forward strand.
AAAAGTGATAAATTATCTCGTGAGAAATCTCTAAGAACTCTATCTGACGTCCAGAATAAAATAAAGGAACAATGGGGTGATTTATATCAAACTGAATGTACTGTCCAGTTATTTTCTAGCCTTAAGAAGAAAGGTATAGAGGAGGCAGATAGTAAAATACAATCCTGGTTATTGCCTAATAAATAATATATCCCATACTTGATGTCCTAATCGAATCCCACGATTCTCATACTTAGTATTGGGTCTATGATCCGGCTTAGTAAAAAACTCACTCGTTTTAAGTGAAAAATTACTAGTCATCTTAAATACGTCAAGAATACATAACGCATAATCTTCCCAATCAGTAGAGATATGAACATAACCATTTTTTTTTATTTTTTTACCAATCGTTTCTATAAAGTCAGATTGGATTAATCTTCTTTTATTATGCTTCTTCTTATGCCATGGATCAGGGAAAAAAATATGAACTCCATCAAGCGAAGATTTTGGAATCATATGCTCTAATACTTCAACAGCATCATGTTGAATAATTCTTAAATTTTTAATTTCTTTTTCATTGATTCTGTTAAGTAGATTTCCTACTCCAGGCGAATGCACTTCGATACCTATGAAATTAAAATCTGAAAAATTTGAAGCAATTTTTGCAGTTGTATCCCCCATCCCAAAACCTATTTCAAGAATTATTTTCTTTTTAGTTGTACTAAAAATAGAATCAAAATTAATCTTTTTATTTTGAAAAGGAATAATAAATTCTTTTGAAAATTTATCGAACGCAGCAGATTGATATTTAGTCAGTCTTCCTTGACGTAAAACATAACTTCGAATTGGTCTAATAGCATTTTTTAGCATAGTAAATTTACAATTTTATATATATTTAAACTTCTATTTTAATTTGTAATAGTAATATTATTCATGAGGTAGATTATAATAGACAAATACAAATAACATAATGAATATGACGTCCTCTAAAAAATTTGCATTAATTACTGGTGGCTCAAGAAGAATTGGGGCTGCTATTTGTCGAAATCTGCATAAAGCAGGTATTGATATAATGATTCACTACCGAAATTCCAAAGAAGATGCAGTTACCCTTCAAAAAGAACTTAATAATATTCGAGAAGATTCTGCCTGCCTAGTCCAAGCAAATCTTCTAGAATTCGAAAGTTATGAGTACATCATCAAAGAAATGATTAGCTCATTCGGCAATATAGATTTTTTAATTAATAATGCTTCAAGCTTTTACCCGACAAAGGTTGGAGATATTTCATCAGAACACTGGGAAGATCTAATTTCGACCAACCTAAAAGCACCATTATTCCTTAGTCAATTCGCATATCCTTATCTTAAAAAAAATAAGGGTGCAATTGTTAATATTACAGATGCCCGTATTGCTGATCCAAAAAAAGGTTATGCAGTTTATTCTCTTGCAAAATCTGGACTTGAAAATCTAACAAAATCTCTAGCTAATGATTTAGGTCCTGATATTAGAGTAAATGCTGTTGCCCCTGGAGCTATTATCTGGCCAGAAATAGATTCGCAATACGGGCGTCATAGTCAAGAATATGACAAAAAATATCGAGATGAGGTTATCAATCAATCAATACTAAAAAGGTTAGGTGAGCCAGCTGATATTGCAAAAGCAGTAGAATTTTTATTATTAAATGCACCTTTTGTTACAGGTGAAACTATAAGCGTCGATGGAGGAAGACACTAATCATGGATTTAGAAATTCTTCCAAGACAATCTTCTCAAAGTTTCCTAAAATTAAGAAAAAAATTAATTGGCCTTACTGGTAAAGCTATTATGCATTTTAATATGATCGAAGATAGTGATCGAGTTATGGTATGTATGAGTGGAGGTAAGGATTCTTATACAATGCTTACAATGCTATTAGCATTGAAAAAAAGAGCTCCCATCAACTTTGATATTGTTGCAGTAAATTTAGATCAGAAACAGCCAAACTTTCCTCAAGATGTTCTACCAAACTATTTTATAAATTATGGCATTCCATATGAAATTATTAACGAAGATACTTATTCAATTGTAAAATCTAAGATTCCAGAAGGAAAAACTACCTGTTCATTATGTTCAAGATTAAGAAGAGGAATTCTATATAAGACCGCTAGCAGAATAGGTGCTACTAAAATTGCTTTAGGCCATCATAAGAATGATATCGTAGAAACATTTTTCTTAAACATGTTTCATGGGTCAAAATTAAAATCAATGCCCCCAAAGCTACTATCTGATGATAAAAAGAATATTATTATTCGACCACTTGCATTTTGCGAGGAAAAAGATATTAAAAGTTATGCCAATGCTATGAATTTTCCTATTATACCTTGTGACTTATGTGGTTCGCAAAAAAATCTAGAGAGAGAGAAAATTAAATCAATGCTAAACAACTGGGAGAAAGATAGTCCCGGTCGAGTAAACAATATATTTGGAGCTTTATCAAATATTGAGTTATCACAGCTTGCGGATAAGAGTTTATTTGATTTTGAATCTCTCAAAATATCAAGTAATTCTAAAGAAAATATAGAATTAATTAGAACCATAAATTTTATGGCGCAATCCTAAAAAGTGGAAAAAATTATCCTTAATATATTTATTTAACTTGAATAGTTTTCATTTTCTACATATGATGCCTAGTTTTTAACCCTAGTTAAAAATCGACACATGCAAAAATTATTGATTGTTGAGTCACCATCAAAAGCTAAAACGATTGGAAATTACCTTGGTAAGGAATATCAAGTTCTGGCATCGTATGGACATATTAGGAACCTTCTTCCAAAGTCACAGGGCATCAACACTGATACATTCGAAATGAACTATGAGATTAGCCCTAGAAATAAAAAACACATAGATGCAATTTCCAATGCGGTAAAAAAATCTGATGAAATCTTACTGGCAACAGATCCAGACAGAGAAGGAGAGGCGATTGCATGGCACATTGCAGAAGTTTTAACCTCAAAAAAATTAGTAGGCAATAAAAAAGTCAGTAGAATTATTTTTGGAGAAATAACTAAATCAGCCATTACTGAAGCATTAAATAATCCTCGTGAAGTTGCTCAGCCACTTGTTTATGCTCAACAGGCTCGACAAGCATTAGACTATCTTATTGGTTTTAATCTTTCCCCCTTATTATGGTCAAAAATACGATATGGGCTATCAGCTGGAAGAGTTCAAAGCCCTGCCCTTAGATTAATTGTTGAACGTGAACAAGAAATAGAAAAATTTGATAGTCTCGAGTATTGGAGTATTCACCTCGATGCATTAAAAAATAAATCTAAATTTTCTTCAAAATTAACTATTTTAAACGATGAGAAATTAAAGCAATTTACTATTACATCTGCGGAACAAGAAAAAAAAATAGTAGGAGAGTTACTCCTTAAGAGTTCTGGCAAGGTAAATGTATCGAGGGTTGAAAAAAAACAAAGGGTAAGAAATCCTACGGCTCCATTTACAACATCTACCCTTCAACAAGAAGCTGTTCGGAAACTTGGATTTACTACACGTAGCACTATGATTACAGCGCAACAACTCTATGAGGGCATTAATATTGAAGAAGGCACAGTTGGTCTGATAACATATATGAGAACAGACTCAATGAGCCTATCAAATGAAGCGACAAATCAAATAAGAAAATATCTAGAATCAAATTACACTAACGAGTACTTTCCACAAAAAACAATTGGTTATAAAACAAAAGCAAAAAATGCACAAGAAGCTCATGAAGCTATTCGGCCAACAAATATTGAGAGAACACCACAAAGTATAAAGAAATTTTTATCGGACCAACAATTTAAACTTTATGAAATTATTTGGAAGAGAACATTAGCATGTCAAATGTCACCAGCAGTATTCGATGCCGTGAGTGTAGATCTAGAGGTTGGTAAAGGAGAAAATGTTTTTAGAGCTACTGGGCAAACACTAAAATTCGCAGGATTTATGTCGGTCTATTTAGAAGAGGAGGATGACTCAAAAAATAATGAAGACAATGAATCAAAACTACCTCCCCTAGAAGTTGGTGATATATTAGCTGTAGATAAAATTATGGGGATTCAACATTTTACGGAACCACCACCAAGGTTTACAGAAGCAAGTCTTGTAAAAACATTAGAAGAATTTGGAATTGGAAGACCATCAACTTATGCAAGTATAATCACAACCTTGCAAGAAAGAGACTATGCTCTTTTAGAAAAAAAACGATTTATGCCAACAGATGTTGGAAAAGTTGTAATCGAATTTCTAACAGAACATTTTGAAAATTATGTTGATTATGATTTTACAGCTAATCTAGAATCTCAACTTGACGAAATTGCAGCAGATAAAAAAAATTCTCTTGTTGTGCTCCAAGAATTTTGGGATGTGTTTATATCAAGGATTAAGGAAAAAAGTGACTTAGATAGAACAAAAATTACTCAAAAAGAAATTGGGGAAGATTGTCCTAAGTGTGAAAAACCCTTGCTTTCCAAGCTAGGTAAAAGAGGTAATTTTATTGCCTGTTCTGGTTATCCTGATTGTGATTTCACTAAAAGCTCAAATGGTGATCTACCTCAAGAACCAAAAGTAATAGCTCAAGATAAGGCCTCAAAAAAAGACATATTATTATTAATTGGGCCTTATGGGCCATACCTCCAATTAGGCCTTCCTAATGAAGGAGACAAATTAAAACCTAAAAGAGTCACTATTCCTCCTGAAGTTGCACTAGCTGATTTAGATGAGGTCATAGCTAAGCAATTAATATCTCTGCCAAGAGATTTAGGAATTCATCCAGAAACAGGTCAAAAAATTATAGCTAATATTGGTCGTTTTGGGCCATACGTTAATCACAATGGAAAATTTAAATCTATACCAAAAACTGAAAATATTTTTGAAATTACCCATGATTTTGCTGTTGATTTATTAAAGCCCTTAAGAAAAATTGGGGTAAATCCAGATTCAAAAAGCTCAGTTGAAATATATAAAAGCCGCTTCGGATTTTATATTCAAATGGATAGTACTAAGGTTAATCTTTCGAAAGATACTGATATTGATGCTATTTCATTAGAAAAAGCTTTAAAACTTTTAATAAAAAAGGCTGAAGAAGAAGCCAAGAAGAAGCCAGCCGCCAAGAAGAAGCCAGCAGCCAAGAAGAAGCCAGCCGCCAAGAAGAAGTCAGCTGCCAAGAAGAAGCCAGCCACCAATAAGAAACCATAAAAAAGCTACGAGGGAGGATTAAGTTTAATGTCTGATTGTGTAATTTGATTTTTCTTGTAATTATTTTTTTCCATCCACTTCTTCACTCTATTAGCATCTCCAAGCCTAGTATATTTTCCATGTGATTTAAGAAATACCATAATAATAGGCTTATTATTTATTGTTGTTTGCATTACCAAACATCTTCCTGCCTCTCTTATAAAGCCTGTTTTTGATAGTCCAATATCCCAAACTCCTCTTCTTACTAATCTATTTGTATTCATGAATCCTAATGGGGAATTTCTTTTTCCGATAGTAACTTTCTCACTAGGTGTAGTAGTGATTTGACGGATTAATTTATATTCATAGGCAGCTTGAGCCATTTTTACTAAATCTTGTGCAGTAGATATATTTCGTTTATCAAGTCCTGTTGGGTCATGGAATTGACTATTCTCCATTCCTAACTGGATTGCTTTGACATTCATAGCCTCAATAAATGCCTTTCTACCCGAAGGATAAGTCCGACTTAATGCATATGCAGCACGGTTATCGGATGATATAAGAGCAACTTTTAATAGCTCAAGTCGACTTAAGGTTGAGCCAATAGGTAATCTTGATCTAGTCCACTTTACTTTATCAATATCTTTTTTTGAAATTCTTACCTCCGCTGATAAATCTAGGCCAGAATCTAATATAACCATAGCAGTCATTAGTTTAGTTAATGATGCGATTGATGCTTTCTGTTTTGAGTTTTTTTTATAAATTATTTCGCCACTTTGCTGATTAACGACTATTGCCCTTAATGATCGAACCTTAGGGTCATTAATTTTTTCTTTAGAGTATGTTTGGGAGGTAATACAGAATAAAAAAATAATTAGAAAGCTACTTAATATTTTACTCACTAATTTAATCCTTATTTAATATACTAAAATGATGATATACAATTAGGGTTATGTTGTCACTTTTTAAATTATTAAAATTATGAATTACTTAGAAGAGCTTTTTTACACTAAAGAACATGTTTGGCTAAAATATATTGATGGTAATAGATACCACCTTGGTATAACCTATTTTGCTCAAGACTTATTAGGTGATATTGTATTTATTGATATAAAGTCCAATGAAAAAATATTTACCAATCAGCCAATGGGCATAATTGAATCAGTTAAGACAGCTTCAGATATAATCGCGCCAGTCGATGGGGAAATATCAAATATCAATCAAGACCTTATTCAAAATCCGGAACTTATAAACGATAAGCCTCATGAGACATGGATATGCGAGATAATTATTAATGATATATTTAATAAAAATAGTTTTTTAAATAAAGAAGAGTACCTAGAGCAAATTAACAATTAAATTTTTTGCATCTATTGAATTTACTTTGTACCCGCAATCCTTATAAAATTTAAATCGTTCTCTTCCTTTTTCTTTAGTTATTTCATCATCTGTAACTAACTCAATCAATTTTAAGTATCGATTAAACCCATCAATCATAGAATTGGAAAAATTTATTAAAGTATCATCCATCCAATCAATTCTTTTATTAGATAAAAGAATCACCTCATTTTCACAGGGCTTATTTACAGTATGAGGGAAAAAATTTAATCCAGAATTTGACCATAAATTTTCTGACAAAGCTGCTATTTCAGATTGATCCCCACAAAAAATTAAACTTGTTTTCTTCTTGTGCAAATTATGAAGAAGTAGACTATGTAACAGTGTCGATTTATCTTTTACATTAAAAATAAATTGAACATTAGTCAAAAAACTACTTCCCAGCCCTTTTAATTAAAAATTGGCTAAGAAGAGGAACAGGCCTACCAGTTGATCCTTTTTCCTTACCGGACTTCCAGGCTGTCCCAGCAATATCTAAATGAGCCCAATTAAACTTTTTAGCAAACCGTGACAAGAAACATGCAGCAGTTATACTTCCACCAGCTCTTCCGCCAATATTAGCCATGTCTGCAAAATTACTGTTCAGTTGTGGCTGGTATTCTTCCCACAATGGCATTTTCCAAGCTTTATCTAATGCTCTAATGCCTGCAACTTCTAGCTCTGTAGATAAGGGATCATAGTTTGAGAATAATCCAGTCGCATGATGTCCTAATCCAATCACGCAGGCTCCTGTAAGTGTTGCAATATCAATAACTGTCTCAGGTTTATACCTTTCAGCGTATGTTAGGGCGTCGCAAAGTATTAAACGTCCTTCGGCGTCTGTATTTAATACTTCAATAGTTTGTCCAGACATGCTTGTAACAATATCGCCTGGTTTTAAGGCTAATCCATCAGGTAAATTCTCGCATGATGGAATAATTGCAATAATATTTAGTGGTAAATTTAAAGCTCCTACTGTTTTCATTACACCCATTACTGAAGCAGCTCCACCCATATCGTATTTCATTTCATCCATATCTGCAGATGGTTTTATAGAAATTCCTCCAGCATCAAATGTTATTCCTTTACCCACGAGTACAATTGGTTTCTGGTTCTTAGGTCCCTTGTTATGTTCTATGGTTATAAAACGAGGTTCTTCACGGCTACCTTTAGCTACCGCTAAAAAAGAACCCATCTTAAGTTTTTCAATTTTTTTCTGATCAAAAATACTGACTTTAAATTTATATTCTTTCCCCAATTTAGTAGCTACACTTGCAAGGTATTTTGGTGTACATATATTTGGTGGTAAATTACCTAAATCCTTAGTTAGATTTCCACCTTCCATCACAGCCTCACCATATTTTATTCCAGTTTTAACTTGGTTTAAATCACTGCCACTATAATGGATAATAGTTTGAAATATATTCCTCTTAACTTGATTTAGAGTCTTAAGTGAATTAATAACATACGATGCATCTATTAGGCCTCTTACAGAATATTCAGCCACTGCATGTGAACTTAAGGATGCATTTATAAACTGATTGATAGGTAACAATAAAGTTTTGAACTTAAGAGACTTTAATTCATTAGCAATAGTTAAAATTACGCTGTAGAGCTGATCTGAAGCTAAGGTTTTTGGATTACCTATTCTAATCAATAAGACTTTAGGATAAAAATGATCTCCATGAACAACTCTAGCTGAACCAAACTTCTCTGAAATATCTCCGAGTGCCAGAACATTATTCAAGTAACTAACCGTTTTCTTATTAAGTTTTGATGAATCAATGATTCGATTTTTATCATCTATCCCTAATGTGATAACATCGCATGATATCTTTGTGATTAAATCTGTTTTAATATTAATTTTCATCTATAAATGTCCTTAAAATTATTGAAGCAACTGTTTAGCCATGTTATTTAAGTCATCATTGACTAAGGAACTTTTTTTTACCGCTCTTTCTACAATTCTAATACTATCTGGGATAGTAGTAGCTCAGAGAGCAGTGTATATTTTCCGACTGGCAGCCAAGGGTATTATACCTAACGATACTGTAGATACGATCCTAGTTTTTAACTTATTGAAACATCTTCCTCTTCTTCTATCACTCACTATTTTTCTTGCGATTCTTTTAACCTTAAGCCGATGGTATAGGGACAGTGAGATGATTGTTTGGTTCAGCGCAGGGCTGAGCTTACATAATTTATTAAAGCCCATTTTAATATTTAGCCTACCAATTATTTTACTAATTGCATCATTATCTTTATATATAAGTCCTTGGGCAGTTCAAAAATCAGAAGAATTTAAAAATGGCTTAAAGAATAGAGATGAATTAGCAACTATCGCGCCAGGGTCGTTTAAAGAATCAAAAAGTAATAATCGTATTTTTTATGTTGAGGGATTTAGTGACCTTGGTAGCAGTGTTAATAATATTTTTGTTCAAATGAAGCAAAATGGAAAGGTTGGAGTAATTGTATCTAATAAAGGTAAAAGAGTAACAAATAATAAAGGTGAAAATTATATTGTGATGAAAGATGGAAAAAGATATGAAGGACAAGTTGATAGCAATGAATTTTCGACAACAAAATTTAGTGAATATGGAATTCTAGTTGAGAAAGATGTACCTAAGCTAATAGCCGTAGGGGCAAGTGCCGGAGTTCTTGAAGCTAAATCAACTATGGAGTTATTATTTACGCAAAATAAAGATACTCGAAACCCTTACATTGCTGAATTAATGTGGAGAATATCTTTACCAATATCAGCCGCAATGCTTATATTGCTCTCAATATCCTTGAGCTTCATTAACCCAAGAACTGGTAGGTCTGTGAATATCATGATTGCATTATTACTCTTTGTGATATACAACAATTTGATGGGTGTATCTCATAGCTTAGTATCAACAGGAGTAATCTCTATCTGGTTTGGTTACTGGCCTATCCACCTTATAATTGGATTATTAGGCGTGTATTTATTATATAGAAGATCATTACATTTACCCCTTTTCCCGCAGAAAATTAGAAAAAAACGAAGAAATTAAATGATACTTACTAGATATCTCAACAAAGAATTTTTTATTAGCATCATTATGATAATGCTTGGTTTAATTGCATTATTTTCTTTTTTTGATTTTCTTCATGAAATTAATGATCTGGGTAAAAATAAATATGGTCTCTCCCAAATTATAATATTTGTCATCTTAAGTATTCCTGGACATATCTATGAAATTATTCCTTTATCTGTACTTATTGGAAGTATGTATGCCATTGGCCAATTATCGCAAAATTCAGAATTAATCGTAATGAGAGCTAGTGGTCTATCAATCAGAAAAATTGCAGCGTCTTTGTTTTATGTAGGTTTATTTTTTTCAATTTTTACCTTAGTTATTGGTGATTTAATTGCTCCAGGCTCAGAAAAAAATGCCCAACAACTTAAAATTAGTGCTACTGACTCAAGTGTTAGTCAAGAATTTAAATCAGGGTTTTGGATTAAAGATGGTAATAATTTTGTCAACATTGAAAATGTAATGCCAGATGCCTCATTAAGAGATATTCATATTTATGAATTTGATAAAGATTTTAATCTAAGAACAATTACTAATGCTAAAAAGGGTATTTTTGATAATGGGCAATGGAAATTAGAAGATATTTCTCAAACAGTATTTAGCAATAATCTTGTTAAAACAAGTTCAATAGTTAAAGGAAACTGGAAATCTCTAATTAGACCAGAAATGATGAATGTACTTATTATTTCACCAGAAAAAATGGACACATTAAATCTGTTCAAGTTTATTGACTATTTAAAGATTAATAATCAAAAAACAACTCGCTATGAAGTAGCTTTATGGGAGAAGATTATTCATCCAATAATCCCGATTGTAATGCTTATTTTTGCTGTCCCATTTGGATTTTTACAAGAAAGATCAGGAGGAAAATTTTTAAAAATGTTTATTGGGATTTCTGCTGGAATAGCCTACCAAATTTTCAATACAATGATCAGACATTTGGGCCTATTAAATGATTGGCCGCCCTATCTGAGTGCATTAATTCCAACATTAATATTTCTATTGATTGGTCTATATTTAATATTTAGATTTGAGTATAAATAATTTCAGTTCCTAGTAGCTTGTCATGAAGGTAACGTTTTTTTTCAAAAAAAATATAGAGGTAGCCTATAGCAAAAAAACTCAGGCTAATTGATGCCAGAAAATATCGCGCAACTAAATAACTAAAATTTCTTTTTTTTCTTGGGAAGATCAGCTTAAGCTTCCAAGCTTTCATTGCTAATGTCTGGCCACCATAAAACCATGAAAGAATAAAATATATCCCTGATGAAGCCCATAAAATAAATCGTAAGGAGTTTGAATTTTCCGTCAAATCAACTTTTAATATAGCCAGTACAAATAATGTCACAATGAACCATAATGCAACTTGAATTATTGCCTCATAAAACAGACACGCATATAGTCTTCCAACAAAGTTTATTCTCAATTTAAGTGAGTCTCAATTTTCTTATCCATAATGTGTTTTAATTTTATGGAGTATAGGAATCAGTAATAAACCTATTAGACAGCCAAGACCTGTGCCTAAAGCTAAGGACCAATTTAAACTAGCTAAACCAGCTAAAAAATCACTAGCAGTATTTCCTAAACCAGCACCTATCATTACACCTAAACCAACCTGAAAACGTTTTGGAAAGTATTTCTCTAATTCCAGACCAAAAAAAGCACCTACCAACATCACTCCATTATCTACAATTCCAAATATTATATAATCAACAAATAACATCTCACTTTCCATTCAAACTCTCCAATAAAGTAAATTTAATGCTTAAGCCTTCAAAAGCGATTAAAATAAGAACTAATTTAAAACAGTGAATTATAATCTATCTATATGAACTCATGCTCAAAATTATTTAAAATAGATGGTCAAGGTTTTATACAAAGTTTAAAAAAAGTTCAATCCCCGAATTTTGATAATAGGCCAAAAAATATCGAGATTGATTTAA
>JAOKFJ010000005.1 GCA_028247015.1 Methylophilaceae bacterium
GATGGCGTCCCTACCTTTGATATCAAGATTAGTAGTATTATTAGCGTAAGCATTATCTTTGCTTTCAATTTTATCTAGCCTATATTCTCGATCTTTTAATATGACCCAAACAGCGCTATTTTCTTCTAGATACCTAAGATAAAAAAATTCATTATTGGCACATTGAAATTCAATTGCATCTTTTGGAACTGAATCTAATTTTTCATATTCAAAAGCTAATATTTCTTCAAGTTTTTCTTTATCTATTTTAAAGCTTGAACAAGATGATATTAGGAATAAAAAAGGAAGAAGATTAAAGTATTTCATTAATCATCTAATAAAGAGCCGTTGAGCGAAATAACAACTTTTTTATAATTATCCATTTCTTGGTTTTTCCCTTGAGATTTTGCAATCTCATATAAATATAAATAGGCTTGTAAATGCTTATTATTTATTTTGATAACTCTATCAAGAGAGACCTTTGCTTCTTTTAGCTTTCCTAAGTGATAATTAGCCAATCCTAAATGATACTCTGCTTCATAAGAACCAGGTTTATTAGCAATCCATTTAATAGAAATTTTCTTAAGTTTAACCCAATTTTCTTTTTTAATTGGGCCGACTACTTGCATAAAGAAAGGTAGTTTTTTTTCAGGAGCATCCCAAAAAGGCGATTCGGCTGCAGTAGTAATAGAGAGCTCTTTATTATCTTCTAACATTTTTTTTATTACTTCAACTGGTACGCTATAAAAAGAACCTGAATTTCCAGGTGTTTTAAAAGTGGTCACACCAATTAACTCTCCTTTATCATTAAATAATCCGCCTCCGCTTGCTCCTAATGAAAACCATGCAGATGATTGAATAATTTTATATCCGTTAAGGTCAAATACCCCTTTAACTGCTCCAATAGTAGTATGAGGCTTAACTGTATTACCTCCATAACTTTTTGCAAAAACTTCAGTCTCGTAATCTAATTTATTATTGCTAGCTAAAGTAACAGGTTTAAGTTTTAGGTATTCAAATTTTAGAATGCATAAATCATGTCTCCAGTCAGCCAGCAGAGCATATGGAGGATAGCTAACACCATATTTTGTAACGTGTATGCCTTTTGCATCTGCAATGACATGACAATTGGTCACAACATGATCTTTGGCAACGACAACCCCTGAGCCGACACCATGATTCCCTTGCTTATTTGCAGTATGAACCTTGACGATAGAGGGGTTAATACTAAAAGAGAGTTCATTTAGCCTTTTATTTTTATTTTCTACAGATGTTTCTGAATAAAGGTTTAACGAAAATACTAACAGAGTTAGATAAGTTATTTTAAGGATCATAATTCGTTTTCTTGATTAATTGTTTTTTGAATAGAGCTTAAATTTTTGACTAAGTTCAGGTTAACTTAATTAACCACATTTACTTTCACCGCAACTTAAGCAGGTAAGGCATCCATCCATCATAATTGCTGCTTTAGTAGAACATTTATGACATAGCTGAGCATCTTTAGGAAATCCATTTTCATCAAGTCCTTGGCTATTTTTTTCAAGGTACTCTTTTTTTTTGTCTTGAATTAATTGTTCTTGGTGTTCATCAGGAACTTTACTTTTAAGCATACCTATATTTTTTAGGTGCTGTTCAACAACCTGACCCAATTCTGCTACAAGGCTAGGAATGTACTTTCCGCCTTTCTTATAGTAACCACCATTTGGATCAAAGACGCTTTCTAATTCTTCAACTAAAAACGTAATATCACCACCTTTTCGAAATACTGCAGACATTACCCTGGTCAATGCAACAATCCACTGAAAATGCTCCATATTTTTTGAATTAATAAATATTTCGAATGGGCGACGATGTTCTTGAGGGGTCCCCTCATTCATTACAATATCGTTGATTGTAATGTAAAGCGCATGTTCAGTAACAGGTGTTTTTACTTTATAAGTAGATCCAGTAATTTGGTCGGGCCTGCCTAGTGGTTCGCCTAGCTGAACAATTTCTGCTTGCTCGTCTTTTAAATTGGTATCTTTTTCTTGATCAACAAGGCTATAGCCTACAATTTTTTTTTCAATCTTTATTGCCATTATTTAATTATCCTTAAAATTTTCCATAATAGCCTTCTTTCAAGGCGTCATATAAATTTGCTGCAGAATGAGTTTCTCCATCATATTCAATCTCATCATTACCTTTTGCTTCAATGGTTGCTCCATCATCTAATGTAAATTTATAAAGTGTATTTTCTAAATCTTTTTCGGTAACTAGAACTCCTTGAAATGCTTCTGGGTTAAATCTAAAAGTTGTACAACCTTTTAAACCTTTTTCATAGGCGTATAAATAAATATTCTTAAAGTCTTCGTAATCATAATCTGTGGGAACATTAATGGTTTTTGATATTGAACTATCAATCCATTTTTGAGAGGCAGCCTGAATATCAACATGTGCCTTAGCTTGAATAGTTGATGAATCAATAAAATAATCTGGTAATTTTTCATTTTCTTTTTCAGAAAATGGCATTGCATCTTGATTAATTAATTGTCTATATGCTAAAAGCTCATAGGAAAATACATCTACTTTTTCTTTTGATTTTTTCCCTTCTCTAATTACATTTCTATTGTAATGATGGGCAAAAGATGGCTCAATGCCATTGCTTGCGTTATTTGCTAATGATAAAGAAATTGTTCCAGTTGGTGCAATTGAGCTGTGATGAGTAAATCGCACTCCATTATTTGCAATTTCATCTTGTAAAGGTTTTGGAAATTGTTGCATGTATTTACTATAACGACCCAACAACACTTTTCCTTTTACCTTATCTCCCAACTTTATTCCATCTTTAGCCATCTCAGGTCGAATGGCAAGCATTTCTGGGGTAACCTTAAAAGATTCTTCCATAATAGGAGCAGGGCCTTTTTCTTTTGCTAAGTCAATCCCAGTTTTCCAACCTTCTACTGCAAGAACTTTTGTTACTTCTTCGGTAAATACTAATGATTCTTCATCACCATACGTCATTTTCATCATGGCTAGCGATGAACCAAGACCTAGATAGCCCATACCGTGACGTCTTTTTCTTGCAATTTCATCTCTTTGTTTACTAAGTGGCAAGCCATTAATTTCAACAACATTATCTAGCATGCGAGTGAAAATATTTACCACAGCTTTATATTCATCCCAATCAAAATGAGCTTGATCAGTAAAAGGTTGCTTTACAAATTTTGTAAGGTTGATAGAACCTAATAAACATGCTCCATATGGGGGTAAAGGCTGTTCTCCGCAGGGATTAGTGGCCCTAATATCTTCACAGAACCAGTTATTGTTCATTTCATTAACTCGGTCAACTAGAATAAATCCTGGTTCAGCATAATCATAGGTAGAAGACATGATTATGTCCCAGAGTCTTTTTGCTTTCATAGTTTTATATACTCTGCATGCAACTTTTCCAGCGTCACTACCTTCTTTTTTTGTTAGGTATTTTCCTTCAACTGGCCAATTTTTCCACATAACTTGGCTTGAATCTTTTAAATCAAGTTTATCTTCCTTAGCTTCCTTTTCTGTCACAGGAAATGCCAATTTCCAATCAGTATCAGCTTTAACAGCTTCCATAAAATCTTGTGTAATTAGGCATGATAAATTAAATTGTCTAAGCCTTCCATCTTCTCTTTTAGCCTTAATGAAATCGGTAACGTCTGGATGTGTAATATCAAAAGTTGCCATTTGGGCGCCACGTCTACCACCAGCACTTGATACGGTAAAACACATACGGTCGTAAATATCCATAAAAGATAATGGCCCACTAGTGTATGCACCAGCCCCAGCAACAAATGCACCTTTAGGCCTTAGGGTCGAATACTCATAACCAATACCACAACCTGCTTTGAGTGTTAATCCTGCTTCATGAACTTTATCTAGAATGTCAGTCATACTATCTTCAATAATTCCAGAAACAGTACAATTAATAGTGCTTGTTGCTGGTTTATGTTCTAGTGCTCCAGCATTTGATGTAATTCTTCCTGCAGGAATAGCACCATGTTGAAGTGCCCAAAGAAATTGTTGTTGCCAGTGATCTTGCTTTTCTGGGGCCTCAACTTCTGCTAGTGCTTTAGCAACCCTGCCATATGTTTCATTGATATTATTATCAACGAAAGCGCCTTTTTTTGATTTTAGGCGGTATTTTTTATCCCATATATCCATAGAAACTGATTGAAATGGTATCTTATTTTCTTCAGATTCAAGTTCATTAGAATTTTTTTGTACTACTTTAAGCATGAAAGTCCCCTATGAAATGCGCTTATAAGGTAATGGGATTTGGAAAATGTGCAATTTTCCAAAAACCACTACATATTGTGATTCTTTCAAAAATTTTAACACCACTTGGTGGTTGGTCAAGTATTATTTTACTAAAAAGTTCAGTTAATTTGTTCTGATTTGGTCAAAAATATAAAAAATTTATATACAACAAGTAGTTATAAAATTAAATAAATATTAATTAAATCCACAATATGAGAAAATTAGCATTATGAATCTTTTTTTATATAATTTAATTATTTGGTTACTTATACCCTTTGCATTGTTAAGGCTTCTTTATCGCAGTCTGATGCAGCCAGAATATTTAAGTTTTTGGAAAGAAAGGCTGGGTATTTATTCTAGGCCTCAAGATGAGGTAGCTAAATTACGGACGTTATGGTTTCATTGTGTATCTCTAGGAGAGACGAATGCAATAATGCCACTCATTAAAGTGTTAACTAAAGAACACCCTGATATTAATATATTGTTAAGTCATGGGACTTTAACTGGAAGAAAAGCTTTTATAAGTAATTCCAAAAAAGTTAAGCGCTGTTATTTGCCATTTGATTCAAAAGGTTTAGTTATTAAGTTCCTGCATCATTATCGGCCAATAATGGGGATAATTCTTGAAACAGAGATTTGGCCAAACCTTATTCATCAATGTCACCTAAAGAAAATTCCATTATTTCTGGTGAATGCTCGATTGTCTGAAAGATCATTAATGCGATATATGCCATATAAAAATTTTATTTCTAAAAGTATAAATAAGATAAATCATATTTATGTGCAGTCAGAAAACGATAGAGAAAATTTTAAGGAATTAACTAATCAGACCACATCAATTATGGGAAATTTAAAATTTGATGCACAACTTCCAAAAGATATTCCAGAGAAGGTTAAGAAACTTAAATCTCAATTAAAGATAGATAAACAATTTGTAATCTTAGTTAGTAGTTCAAGAGACGGAGAGGAGGATATTATCCTTAATTTTTTCAAAAATATTAGTCTAAGAGATGTTGTAGTAATTATTGTGCCTAGACACCCAGAAAGATTTAACAAAGTTTCTAGAATATTTGAATCTTACCAATTACCTTATATAAGAAGAAGTGATTTTAAAAAACTGACCGCAGCCCCTCAGTATATTTTAGGAGATAGCATGGGAGAGCTTTATGAATATTATGGCTTAGCCAGTCTTGTAATTATGGGAGGAAGTATTAAAAATACTGGCTCTCAAAATATCATAGAACCAATGTTATTAAATCGACCAATTGCAGTAGGGCCTTCAATTTTCAATTTCAAAAATATTATTGAGGTAAGCCAGAAAAAAGGTTTAGTTTTTAGATTTAGTAAGGTTGAAGAATTAGAGGATATTATTTTTCAACTAATTAAAGATAAAGAATTAAAAAAAGGCATAAGGCAGAAAACAAATATTTTTCTTAAGGAAAATTCGGGGGCAAGTAAAAAAATATTAAGATTAATCAATCAATATTTTTGATTAATAAACTAATGTTTTTAAATGCATCATGTTTAGATGATTTAATCCATTCAAATACAACAGATTCAGTATTGGTTATAATACAACCGGCTTGTCGAAGACGATTTAATGCATTTTGCTTATTTGAAATGTTTCTTGAGGCAACAAGATCTTCAATTATAAAGACATCCTTACCTTTTTTGAGTAAGGACAATGCTGTTTGAAGAATACAAATATGTGCCTCCATGCCTAATAAAAAAACTTGCGACCTTGTTCGAACTAAACATTTTTCAAATGCTGGTTCATTTGTACTATCAAAGACAGTCTTTTCAACATATCTAGCTTCATTTAATAAGGGTTGCATTTTATCTAAAGTGTGGCCTAGCCCTTTAGGATATTGTTCTGTAAAAACCTGAGGAATACCTAGCTCTAAACTTACCCTTTGAACAATTTCAAACCGCCGTATCATTTTATTAATAATTTCATTAGGCATAACCGACGCTAGTTTTTCTTGCATATCAATTATTATTAGCTGGCTTTTCTCTTGTTGAGCGATCATAGTGGTTCCGTTATGAGATATTGGTTAATTCCATCTAGGTCTTGCATCGTTAACATGCCTACTGATAATTTTAAATTTATTAAATGCATTAAATAATTATAGCGTGATTCTAATATATCCTTCTTTGCATTAAAAAATACTTGTTGAGCAACTAAGATATCGATGCCATTCCTTAATCCTTCACTAAAGCCGATTTTAGTTGATTGTAGCTGTAATTTAGCGGATTCTAAGGCTTGTTTGTAAGACTTTATTTGTTCAAAGGTAGCTTTTAGATTTAAGTAGTTTTCACGAACTCGAAGCTCAACTTGTCTTCGAAGATATTCAGCATCCTGCTCTACTTTTTTCTTGAGTAATTTTGCTTCTCTTACCCTTGAACTAGTCAAACCGCCTGAAAATATAGGTATATTAATTTGAACGCCTAATACGTCAGAAAAAGATCGGTTACCCTGATTGGGAGTTGTTCCATAAGGATATCCACCTTTATCCCATGTTCTTGTTCTCCTAGCAATAGCATCTACTGTGGGGTAATGGCCCGACTGCTTAATATCTATCTCACGATCTGCAATTTTGATTTCGTCCTCTTTTATTCTCAGTTCTAGACTATTTTCATATGCCATAGAGACCCAATTTTTTATAGGGGTATCTATTTGCTCAAAAGAGATTACAGGACTTAACCCTTTTAGTTTTCCAGGGAGTTCCCCAGTTAAGGATTGTATTTGACGTTTTTTTATTTTATATTTTTGAATGGCAGCAATTTGTTGTGCTTTAACTAAAGCGGCTTTTGTTTTTGTTTCATTAATATCGATAATAGAAATTAGACCTGCATCGTATTTAGCTTCCGCTTGAAGTAACTGTTCTTGAATAGCTGCTCTTTGAGCCTGGAGCAAATCTACTTGATCTTTTGCCATTAATGCCTCGAAATAGAATAAACTAATTCGATACATAAGATCTTGTTGTGAGTAAATTAATTGTTTATCTGATAAGTTTGTTTGGGTCAAAATCTGTTTGTATTTTGCGAAGGCACTATAGTCAAATAAAGGCTGTGTGATGGTTATTCCATAATCATAGCTATTAAAGTCAGCCTCTGTTCCACTCAATAATGCATTATCAATATTTGTATATATTTTTCTTTGATTATCATTTTCATCATAACCTGCATTCATATTAATGCTTGGTAAAAACAATGATCGTCCTTGTGAAATTAATTCATGAGTGGCTTCATTCTGAAATCTTGCAGAAGAAAGAGATGCGTCATATGAAAGCGCCTGCTGATAGAGAGATAACAAATCTTTTTCTTGAGAATGAATCGAGGCATGGAAAATAAAGGTAGCTAAAATGACCAAAAAAGGCTTTTCTATTAAATGAAATAAAAATGTATTAAAAGGCATTATTTTTGGTTTTAAAGTCGTTAGAGAGTTAAATATCATTATAGCCGAGTCATGCTAATAAATTTATGACTATTTCTTATATATAAAATTCATTTTTACTTTATGCCTATTGCACTATTCATTAGTTTCGCGTACTTTTAAAGAACACTGCTAGGGGTCTATTTAATTTAGAAAATAGTGAGAAAAACCCTTTGAACCTGATGTGGATAATTCCACCGTAGGAAAGCACATGATGCTTCTACGTTAATTATAGTAATAATAGGAGCTTTAATGAACACTATTGATAAAAAATTAAAAAATGTAAAAGAATTCATTAATGAAGATGCTAGCTTAGATCCTTCAGCACTTGAATCGTTTGCTAATTCAAAAAAAGTATATATCCAAGGATCGACGCCAGACATTCAAGTGCCATTCAGAGAAATAACTATCTCTGATACACCATCAGAATTTGGCGCAGAAAAAAATGTGCCTGTTTTAGTTTATGATACCTCTGGCCCTTATACTGATCCGAAGCAGGATATAAATATACAGAATGGCTTATTTGCATTAAGAGGAAAATGGATTGAAGATCGAAAAGATACTGAGGTGCTTGATGGTCCTTCATCAGACTTTGGTAAACAAAGAAAAACTGATCCTGAGCTGGAAAAAATGCGCTTTAATCTTCTACGTAAACCAAAAAAGGCAAAGCCAGGACAAAATGTCTCTCAGATGCATTATGCTAAAAAAGGTATTATTACTCCTGAAATGGAATTTATTGCCATCAGGGAAAATCAAAGAAGAGAAGGCTTATCAGATATTATTCAAGAGCAACATAAAGGTGAAAATCATGGGGCAAAAATCCCAAGTCATATCACTCCAGAATTTGTTAGAGATGAAGTAGCACAGGGAAGGGCAATTATTCCTGCCAACATAAACCATCCTGAAACAGAGCCAATGATTATTGGACGTAATTTCTTAGTAAAAATTAATGCCAACATTGGTAATTCAGCGTTGGGCTCAAGTATCAGTGAGGAAGTAGAAAAAATGGTATGGGGGACCCGATGGGGAGCCGATAATGTAATGGACTTATCCACTGGAAAAAACATTCACGAAACACGGGAATGGATTATAAGAAACAGCCCAGTTCCTATCGGTACGGTTCCGATTTATCAGGCATTAGAAAAAGTAAATGGTAAGGCTGAAGACTTAACGTGGGAAATTTTTAAGGACACGCTAATTGAGCAAGCTGAGCAAGGGGTCGATTATTTTACTATTCATGCAGGTGTTCGGCTTGCTTATATACCAATGACAGCAAAACGTATGACAGGAATTGTTAGCCGAGGAGGATCTATCATGGCTAGCTGGTGTCTTGCGCATCATAAAGAATCTTTTCTCTATGAGCATTTTGAAGATATATGTGAAATTATGAAGGCATATGATGTCAGTTTTAGTCTAGGTGACGGCCTCAGACCTGGTTCTATTTATGACGCCAATGATGAAGCTCAATTTGCTGAATTAAAAACTTTAGGAGAGCTTACTAAGATTGCGTGGAAGCATGATGTACAAGTCATGATTGAAGGTCCAGGACATGTTCCAATGCATTTAATTAAAGAGAATATGGATTTACAGCTAGAGCATTGTGATGAAGCACCTTTTTATACACTTGGTCCTTTGACTACGGATATTGCTCCTGGATATGATCATATTACTTCAGGTATTGGTGCCGCTATGATTGGTTGGTATGGCTGTGCAATGTTGTGCTATGTAACTCCTAAAGAACATTTAGGTCTTCCAGAAAAAGAGGACGTAAGAGTTGGAATTATTACTTACAAAATTGCTGCACATGCAGCAGATTTAGGTAAAGGGCACCCTGGAGCTCAAATTAGGGATAATGCTTTATCTAAGGCGCGATTTGAATTTAGATGGAATGATCAATTCAATCTAGGACTTGATCCAGAAAAGGCGAAAGAATTTCATGATGAAACGCTACCTCAAGAAGGTGCTAAACAGGCCCATTTTTGTTCAATGTGTGGACCCCATTTCTGTTCTATGAAGATTTCTCAGGATGTTAGAGATTATGCTGCAAAAAAAGGTATTTCAGCTGATGAAGCACTTACTCAAGGAATGGAAGAAAAGTCTATTGAGTTTGTTAAAAAAGGCTCAGAAGTATACCAAAAAGTATAATGCTGAGAATGCTTAAGAGATGATAGATTATTACCTTATTGTCGTTGCTCTTATTTTAGGGATTGTGGAGGGAGCGACTGAATTCCTTCCAATCAGCTCAACTGGTCATTTAATTATCGTAAGTGATTTATTGAATTTTGATACTTCTAGCCATGAAGTATTTGAAATTGTTATTCAACTTGGTGCAATTGTTGCTGTGGTTATTGAGTATAGAAAAAAATTAACAGCCACTCTGCTTGGAGCGACTCATGAGAAATCTGCTCAGGATTTTTTAATTAATTTAGTTATCGCATTTATACCCGCTGCAATTCTTGGCTTAATATTTCATAGTCAAATTAAACTTTACTTGTTTAATCCTGTAACTGTAAGTATTGCCCTTATTGTTGGTGGGATTGCTATGATTATAATTGAAAAAAAGATGCCAAAGAATGTTCCTCTAACCAATACTATTAAAAAATCTCAAGCACTTACGATTGGTTTAGCACAATGTTTAGCTTTAGTCCCAGGAATATCTAGAGCAGCGTCAACAATTATGGGGGGAGTAATTAGTGGTCTAGATCGAAAGACAGCAACTGAATTTTCTTTTTACTTAGCTATCCCAATTATTTTTGCAGCTTCTATGTTTGATCTGACTATAAATTGGGATATCTTAACAATACAGGACCTTCCAATATTTATTACTGGATTTATAGCTGCATTTTTTAGCGCTAGAATTGTGATTAAAATATTTATAAAGTATGTTGCTAACCATACGTTTGTCGCTTTTGGATGGTATCGAATTTTTGTTGGCTTTGTCACCCTCTTTTACTTTTATTAAAAAACCTCAATGAGTTTTATTTCAAAACAACTTGTGTCTTGGCATAAACTTCATGGTCGACATCAATTGCCATGGCAGCAGACAAAGAATCCTTATGCAATATGGATTTCTGAAATTATGCTTCAACAGACACAAGTATCAACTGTTATTGAATATTATAAAAATTTTATGCAACGATTTCCAGATATTGAAAAATTAGCAAGTGCGGAGATTGATGATGTTAACGAATGCTGGAGTGGGCTTGGTTATTATAGTCGCGCTAGAAATTTGCATGCATCAGCGAGAATTATTCTACAAAAATATAATGGCATTTTCCCAAAAAAGTATGAAAAAATCCTAGAGCTTCCGGGGATAGGAAGAACTACAGCAGGGGCAATATGCTCGTTTGCATACGGAAAGAATTATCCAATTCTTGATGGTAATGTTAAAAGAGTCTTTACACGATTCTATGGAATTAAAGAGTGGCCAGGAAAGACTAAAGTTGAAAAAGAATTGTGGAAAATAGCAGATATGAATCTTCCAATAAGAGGAATTGAGATATATAACCAAGCTCTAATGGATTTAGGGGCAAGTTTGTGTAGTCGTGGAAAGCCTCAATGTTCAGAATGTCCTCTTAGGCAGTCATGTAAAAGTTTTCTTAATAACTGGACAAAATTAATTCCTGCCTCTAAACCAAAGAAAATGATTCCAATTAAGGAAGGAAATATTATTATTATTCAATGTGATGGTGATATTTTATTTGTTAAACGTAATCTTAATCAAGTATGGGGAGGACTTTGGTCATTACCTGAATTGGATAATCATATTGATTTAAATGAGTGGCTTTTAAGTTTATTAGATAGTAGAGAATATCAGCTGATTAATTCTGGAAGGTCCCACGCAAATTTCTCACACTACAAATACCTTATAAATTATCAACATATTTTATTTAAGAAACTAAATGTTAAGCTCCCTGAAAATTTTATATGGATAAATCAATCAAAGATTCATCATGCAGGACTACCTGCCCCTATTAAAAAATTATTATCTACTTTATAAAAAACACCATTTTTTTATGTTTAATTCCAGCTTCTTTGAAAATTTTTCCTTCCGCAATAAACCCAATTTTTTGATAAAAAGATAGGGCTTGTATTTGTGCTGAAATTATTACTTTCTTAATGTTTTTATTTTTAGCTATTCGTATAATTTCATATACTAATTTACTTCCAAATCCTTGATTTCTTTTAGACTTAATAATAGCCATCCGCTCGAGGCGAACTATCTGATCTATATAGATTAAACGTGCACAGCCAATAGGCGTATTGTTAAAAATGAGTACAATATGCTTGGCTTTATTATCCCAATCATCCCACTCTAATGCTTCTGGAACCAATTGCTCTTTTATGAAAACAGACCTACGAATATGCATCAAAATTTTCTTTGCATCATTCCAGTTATATAATTTAAATTTAAGGGTTGCGAGTGTCATTATAAAAAGGCATTATTCAAACTAATTAATTTCAATCTAAGGATAGTATTATGGAAAAGTTTATGGGCCTAATTGCTAGAATATTATTAGCACTTATATTTTTTGTTTCAGTGTTATTGATACTTAACAATATTATCACGACACCTAATGGTTACTCGATGTATCAAGATATGTTGGGAGCACGAGGGTTGCCTGGTATTTTTGCTCCTATAAGTATTTTGATTCAATTTATTTTTGGATTATCCTTAATATTAGGCTATAAAATTAAAAAAACGGCTTATATTTTGGCTGGATACACTTTCATTTGGGCAATTACTTACTTTTTGAACGCATTAGGTGGCCAGCCCCTATTATTGAATTCATTACAATATTTAGCACTTACGGGTGGGTTACTTCACCTAGGCTCTAATCCAAATACTGGTTTTAGTTTAGATAGTTACTGTGCGGGAAATAAAAAGAAGTAATTCTTCTAGGAAATTTCAAGCATACGGTCTAAGGCTAGCTTTGCCGACAATGATTCATTTTCTGGCACCTTAATAATATTGACTGGATTATTATTTAGGATATTTTCTAGGGTCCATGCTAAATGCTGAGGGTCAATCCGAGCCATTGTTGAACATTCGCATACAACATGTGACATAAATTGAACAAGCTTCCCTTCGGGCTTCATTTCATTTGCCAGGCGATTTACCAGATTTAATTCTGTACCTACCAACCATTTTGTATTTTCTTCAGAATTTTTAATGGTGTTTAAGATGAATTCTGTTGACCCCACAAAATCAGAGTTTAAACAAACCTCGAAAGGTGATTCTGGATGTGATATTACTTTACCATCAGGGTGGGCTTTCCTAAAGAGATCAATATGTTCCGTTCTAAACATTTGATGAACAGCACAGTGACCTTTCCATAATAAGACTTTAGCTTTTTTAATTGTTTCTATATCTAACCCACCAAGAGGTAAGTCTGGGTCCCAAATTGGCATTTCCTCCAAAGGAATATTCATTTTATGTCCAGTCCATCTTCCTAAATTTTGATCTGGGAAGAATAAGACTTTTTCTTTCTGTTTAAATGCCCAATCTAGAATAGTAGGTGCATTTGTTGAGGTACAAACAACGCCACCATGATCCCCACAAAAAGCTTTAAGGTCAGCAGCAGAATTAATATATGTGATGGGAGTAATTGATTTATTAAAATCAAGAACTTTTGATAACTCACGAAATGTTCTCTCAACCTTTGTAAGATTTGCCATATCTGCCATTGAACATCCTGCAGAAAGATCTGGTAAAACAGTTATCTGTTCTGGTCGAGACAGAATATTAGAGACCTCAGCCATGAAATGAACTCCAAGAAAGACTATATATTTAGCTTCTAAGGAACTTACATATTTTGAAAGCTTTAAAGAGTCCCCAGTTAAATCTGCATGACGGTAAACTGTCTCATTTTGATAGTGGTGTCCTAAAATAACAACTTGATCGCCCAATGCTTTTTTAGCTTCAATAATACGCTCTTGGCAGTCGTCATTTTTGAGTGTTTCAAATGCATCAAATTTAATTGTCGTAGTGTTCATTTTTTTATTTTATCTTTTTAAGGTCTGAATTTCATGTAATTTTTCTAAAGCAATTACATTTGTCCATGAAAAAACTTTTTTCTTTGCATCCTCAATATTAACCCATTCATATTCTATATGTTCAGAAGGAGAAAGTTTTATAAGAGTTTTTAAGGGGATCTCTAAACCGAATATGTGTTCAATATTATGGGTTATATTTGGCTCATAACGGTGCCGCCAGTGCTTATATATTTCATACTGGTGATTTAATTTCCAGTCATGCAAAAAATACTCATTAGTATTAATCCCAGTTTCTTCATAAACTTCTCTTCTGGCAGCCTCTATTAAGGTTTCTTTTTTTTCAATACTACCTGTAACAGACTGCCAATAATTTTTTCTATCTGCACGATGAAGCAATAAGATGCTTGATTGTTTGGTGTAAATAACAACAAGGACAGATATAGGGATTTTATAAAGTTTTTTTTTCAAATGACTGGTAGTTTAAAAATAACGTTTTCTTCAATACCATTAATTTCTGAGATATGAATATCACTATATTTTTTTATCTCAGAAATTAGTTGTTGAACAAGAATTTCTGGGGCTGAAGCCCCTGCAGTAATACCAATATTTTTCTTATTATTTAAGATAGAAGGATCAAATAAGGACATATTATCTATAAGAATTGCTTTAACTTTATGTTGATTTGCTATTTCTGCTAGACGATTAGAATTCGAACTATTTATTGACCCTACAACAAAAATTAAATCCTGCTGCTTTAGCATTGCTTTGACAGCATCTTGTCTATTTTGCGTTGCGTAACATATGTCGCTACTTTGAGGTTCCTTAATATTTGGAAACTTAGCTTTTAAGGCACAAATAATTTCAGAAGTATCATCAACCGAGAGGGTAGTTTGGCTTACATAACTTATTTTAGTTGTTGCGACGATTGATAATTTTTTAACATCTTCAACAGACTCAATTAAATGAATAGAGGCGTCGGGAGAATTTTTTTCTATTTGGCCCATTGTCCCCTCTACCTCAGGGTGGCCTTTATGCCCAATCATAAGGATATGATAATCATCATCATAAAGCCGATGCACCTCTTTATGCACTTTTGTTACCAAAGGACATGTGGCATCAATAGAGATGAGATGAAATTTATCTGCATTTTCCCTAATGGCTTTTGATACACCGTGCGCACTAAAAATAATATGGCTGCCAGGTGGAATCTTTTTTATATTGTTAACAAAAATAGCACCTTTTTTCTTTAAATTATTAATAACATAACTGTTGTGAACAACTTCATTTCTAACATAGATTGGAGCACCATATTTTTTTAGTGCCTCTTCAACAATTAGTATTGCTCTTTCAACACCAGCACAAAACCCTCTGGGATTGGCTAAAGCAATATTTATAATATTTTCTTTCATGGCTAAATTAAGGAAGTATAGACTCACCGGAAATTAGATGTTCGAATGTTTCTCGCTCTCTTATAATGTGAGATTTTTCGTTATCAACTAATATTTCTACAGATCTTGGACGAGTATTATAATTAGAACTCATACTCATTCCATAAGCCCCTGTATCCAGAATTGCCAATAAATCTTTATTTTTGATAGATAAAAGCCTATTTTTTCCAAAGAAGTCACCTGTTTCACAAACTGGGCCAACAATGTCATATTCTTTTTTGTCTAAATTATGGCTGATGATATTAATAATTTCATGATACGCATCATAGAGAGAAGGACGCATAAGATCATTCATTGCTGCATCAACAATAGCAAAATTTTTGCTATTTCCTTCTTTAATATATTCTATACTAGTTAATAAAACACCAGCTTTCGCAATTAGAGATCTTCCTGGCTCAACAATAATTTTTAATTTCCGATTACCTATTACCTGATTAATTGCATCTGCGTAATCTGAAAAGCTTGGTGGCAATTCATCTTTATAGTTAATTCCAAGACCACCACCAATATCGAAGTGCTCAATATTAATATCCAGAGTTTTAAGGTGATCAATTAACGCAACAAGTTTTTTTGCAGAGTCGATGAAGGGATTTATTTCTGTAATTTGTGATCCGATATGACAATCAATACCTTTTATGACAATAGAATCTAAATTTTTTGCAAGTAAATATAACTCAATTGATTTTTTTTCGTCGACTCCGAATTTATTATCTTTAAGACCAGTTGATATATAGGGGTGTGTTTTTGCATCAACATTCGGATTTACTCTAATAGAGATAGCAGCTTTCTTATTTAAGCTCTTTGCTATTGATTGAATTCGATAAAGCTCTCCTTCAGATTCGACATTAAAAGCTAATATGTCATGACTTATTGCAAGGCCAATTTCTTCGATAGATTTACCTATACCTGAGAATACTAATTTCTTTGGATCGCCCTTAGCTGCAATAACTCTTTTAAGCTCTCCCCCGGAAACAATATCAAAACCAGCACCCTGTTTTGCCAATAAATTTAAAATAGCAATATTAGAATTTGCTTTTACGGCGAAACAGACTAAGGGATTTAATTTAATGAAAGATTTTTTAAAATTAATGAATGTATCTTCAATTATTTTTTTAGAATATACGTATGCAGGCGTACCATATTCATCTGCAAGTTTTTTAACAGGTACATTTTCTATTAAAAAAGCCCCCTTTTTAGAGTAAATCATTGATTTAGACATAAAATATTAAGTGATACTAGTTTGATAATAATGATAATTTAAATCTATTATATGTGACTCAGTTTGTGGATATTTTTCCTCTGGAATATATAAAGATCCTTTTGTTCCGCATGAGACCAAAAGAATACAAATTATTATTATTGAGCTTAGAGAGAATATATTCATAAATTTTTCCTTAGAAATCATTTTATCATTAAAAAATTATTTATTGATATTAAGATTAAGAAGAGACCTTGTGACTATTCCATTTACTAAACCAAAAAATAGAGCAGAAATCATAAAAATAGGTAATAGATAAAAAATACCATCATGAGGAATTATCCAAAATCTTACTATTAAAAGCTGACCAATAATATGTGCAAAAGCTGCAATTACACTTAAGCTAATTACACTAAAATATTTTCCATTAATGCCTTTGAATATAAATAAAAATAAGAGGCTGAATATAGAACCAGCGAGACTTAAAAAAAATGTTGGGCCAAGAAAGGTTCCCACAATGATGCTTACGATAAATACTCGAATAATAGAGACCCATACGGCTGTAACAAAATCAAATTTAATGATAGTAAAAAGAATAATGATATTAGCGATTCCTGGTTTGACACCAGGTATAGGGCTTGGGAAAAAAAATTCAATTAATGATAAAGCTATTGCAATAGCTGTTAATTTAGCTACTTTATGATCTTGATTAATTATTTTAATAATTGAGCGAGTCATAATCTGTTTGATTGCCAATAATTGAAATATAAATTTGATTTGGTACACAGACAATACTCTGGTTAATTTGATTTATCCATCCTTGATGAATACAGTATTTTTTGGTGCAAGGCGACTTTGAAATTCTAACCTTTCCAGAGTCAATAATAACTTCAGTTTTTCCGACTGGACCTTCAATTACTTTAGTTACATTTTGATTTAGACTGAATGAGCCTATTTCTTGCTTTCCCATATCAATTTTAAGATATTCACCTTGTGGAAAATTCCATAATATTGACGAGAGGTAAGTAGTCAGTACGATAAAAATAATAATTGTAAATAAGTCACCTATTTGAATTTTACTAATGAACTGTAATATTTTTTTCATCAATTTCTTCATGCCATTTTATTAGGTTTAACATATCATTACTAATTGAAATTTTACCGTCAGTCATTATTATCATATAAAAATCTATACCTAATTCTTTAGCAATACTATATTTTAAATTTTCAGGGGCAATAAATAGAGGTTTTGAATAAACATCTGATAATGTTCCTGAGAACTCAATTGGGGGAAGTAATACGGTAGCTGATTGAGCATTAGTTGCAGGGTATCCTGTATTAGGGTCAATTAAATGTGAATATCTTTGATTGTCTACTATAAAATATCTTTGGTAGTCACCTGACGTTCCGATTGACCACCCCGGACTCAGACTGATTGATCCAATTGAATTTGGTTTTCTGGGGTGTTGAATGCCAACAACCCAATTTCTATCCCCGTGTTTACCCAAGGCCAGAATATTACCTCCTATATTAATTAGAGCATTATTTATATTATTTTCATCAAGAATTTTTTTTGCTTGATCTAGTGCATACCCTTTTGCATAGCCACCTAGATCAAGTTTTATATTATTATTATTAGACCTTAAATAGCCTCTCTGGATAATTATTTCTGACATATGTGGAAGATTTCTTTGAAGATTATCAATCACTATTGAATTAGGCCTATTTGTAGAAAATTCCTCTGCATGAAATCCCCATGCTTCAACTAAATTGCCTATGGCGGGGTTAAAGTAGCCATATGTTTTTAATTCGAGTTCTTTGTTATGATTGATGATTGAAATAATTTCTGTATCTTCTGTTGTATATATTTCTTGGTTTTTAATTGATTGATTTATTTCTTGAACAATACTTTTTTCCCAGGGATGGAGGTATTCATGAAGTCTTCGAAACTCATTAAAAACTAGTTCTATCGCATTAGTGGCTTTATCGCTAGTTTCTCCATAAATTGTTACTTCGACTATGGTTCCAAAAATATAATCTTTTTTTTGAATTGTCTCATTTTGGCCGCAGCCTGTTAGAAAAAATACCAATAGGACTATTAATTTATTGAAGTGCATTGATTATAAATTCGGCATAATTAATATTAGATTGATTTTGAATTTCTACTAAGCCTGTAGGGCTAGTTACATTTATCTCTGTAAGATAACAGCCAATAATATCTATCCCAACAAAGTTAAGGTTTTTTTCTAGTAAATACGGCTTGATTCTACTAATAATAATCTCATCATTTTTATTAATTTTTCTTATTACGCCGGAACCTCCTTTTGCTAGATTTGCTCTTATTTCATCAGATTGTGGAATTCTTGTTAAGCCATATGGTAAGGGCTCTCCGTTCACTAAAATAATTCGAGTATCCCCCTCTGATATTTCTGGGATAAATTTTTGTACCATAATTGAGTGATGAGAATCACTAATCATAGTTTCTAGGATAACATTTAAATTTTTATCTTTATTTGTAACCATAAAAATTCCATTTCCAGCCATTCCGTCTAATGGCTTTAAAATAACTTTTTTATATTTTGATATAAACTCCTTAATGGCAGAAAAAGAACTCGTAACAAGAGAAGGTACAATTAAATCATTAAATTGTAAGATAGATAATTTTTCGTTATGACTTCTTATAGACGAAGAATCATTAAATATTTTAATATCATTGGACTTTATGTGATCAAGAATATGGGTAAGGTTTAAGTAAGAACCATCAAATGGAGGATCTTTTCTTATAAATATTTTATTAAAATACTGAATATTATTTTTTGTTATATTACTAGAAGTTATAGATTTATTTATCGCTTCGATTTTTTGGTATTCAACTTCAATATTCATTTCTGAGTCAATTGAAATTGCATCAATAGTAGAATAAAAAATATTAATTTTTTGACGTAAGCACTCTTTCATCAATATAATAGTGGTGTCTTTATGTAATGCTAAGCTCTCAATGGGGTCTATTATAAAAAGATAATTCATAGTATTTATTCCTGTAACTCTCTTGCTGCTGCAATTAATGCAAGCCTCGCAATAACACCATAGGCGTAAAAACGATTTGCTTCATCATCACATGGCCTGCCTTGGTCGGGCATGATACAAGAGGTTTCAAATGGTTGCGGTATAAAATGCATACCTGGAGAATTAAGATTTTCATCTTTTTCTTTAGTTGTATGAACTCGGAAAAAGCCCCCAACAACAAAACGATCAATCATATAAATAACTGGCTCTGCAACTGATTCTTCAATTGATTCTTCTGTATGAATACCCTCCTGAATAATGACTTCAGTAATAAGCCCCCCTCCTTTTACAACAGACATTTTTTTTCGTATTTTACGGTTAAGATTTAATACATCTTCGCTATTTTTAACAATCATAATACCTATACCATAGGTTCCAGAATTAGCTTTTATGACTACATAGGGTTCTTGGGTAACATCATATTCCCTATATTTTTTTCTTATATTTTTTAACATTGTAGAGACTATTGAAGCTAATTCATTTTCTCCTTGTCTTTCTTGAAAATTTACATTATCTAATTTCTCAAAATACGGATTAATAAGCCAAGGATCAATATCAGTAAATTGAGAAAATTCATCAACGACTTTATTATATTGAGTAAAATGATCACTTTTTCTTCTCTTGTACCATCCAGCTTTAAGTGGAGGGATTAAATTTTGAGCTATATTATTTAAAATTTTGGGCTCACCTCCTGAAAGATCATTATTTAATATAATTGCACAAGGTTCATAAAAATTTTTACTATCAATCTTAATTGATACATAATTTTCATTACGAGTAATAGGCTCTACCTTAATTGATAGATTTTTTTCAATTTCAAGAAAAAAACTCTCACTAATTTCAGGGTCAAGAGTTCCTAATTTAACCTCAAGCCCAGAATTCTTAATAATTTCTGATAGTGCATATATGTTTTTTAGATAAAAAATATTCCGAGTATGACTTTCTATAATAATCATAACTTTTTTTGCTTCGGGGCATATTTTTTCTATAGCAATTGATGCTGCCTGAATAGATAATGGCAAGAATGTATCACAAAGATTATTAAATCCTGCTGGAAATAGATTTGTATCAACTGGGGCAAGTTTGAATCCCGAATTTCTCAGATCTACGGATGCATAGAAAGGAGGCTGATATTTTGTCCATTGATTTCTAAACCAAAGTTCAATATCACAACTATGATTAATAATATAGTTCTCCAGCTTAAGCAATTGTGCACTTGGTTTGACTTTAAGTGTTGGTATCATTTGATTAGATTTATTGATTGAGTATCGGCATGATAGCTACTTCTTACCATAGGGCCACTTGCAATTGAAGAGAATCCTAAGGATTCTCCTTTTTTCTTTAGCTGTTCAAATTCTAGTGGGGTAACGTATCTTTCAACTGGCAAATGATGTTCAGTAGGTTGCAAGTATTGGCCTAGTGTCACCATATCGACATGGTGTTTTTTTAGTTCAATGAGAACTTGATTAATTTCTTCTAGAGTTTCTCCTAAACCTAGCATTAAGCCTGATTTAGTTAAAATATCTGGAAATTTTTCTTTAAAGGCTAGTAATAGATTAAGCGAATGATTGAAGTCTGAGCCTGGCCTTGCTTGCTTGTATAGCCTTGGAATTGTTTCAAGATTATGATTAAAAACATCAGGGGGAGCAGTTGAAATTATGTCTAAAGCTTTTAGCTCTCTTCCTCTAAAATCAGGGACAAGAATTTCAATTTTAATATTAGTATTTAACCTTCGTATTTCCTTAATACAATCAACAAAATGTTGAGCACCCCCATCTCTTAGATCATCTCTGTCGACGCTTGTGATAACTACATATTTTAAATTAAGTTGCCTAATCGTTGATGCAAGCTTTTCTGGTTCATTTACATCTGGTGTTGAAGGCCTTCCATGAGCTACGTCACAAAAAGGACAGCGTCTTGTACATAAATCACCTAGGATCATAAAGGTGGCAGTTCCCTGACTAAAGCATTCGCCAATATTTGGACAACTCGCCTCCTCGCAAACTGTATTCAATTGACTTTTATTAAGCAAAGATTTAACACGAGAAAATTCTTGTCCATTTGGAAGTTGCATTTTAATCCAGCTTGGTTTGTCTAATTTCTCTTTCGGGATAATTTTTATAGGTATCCTAGCTGTCTTTGATTTACCAATCTCTGTTCTATTTTGAGTATTTTTGCTCATGATACTTATTTAATATTAAGTTTAAGTAGTTTAACTAATGTGCTTGCAATGTCATTATTATAATCTTTATTAAGTGCTGAAACTTGAGTCATTTCTAAACCATGAAAACCACATGGTGATATTAAAGTAAATGGGGAAAGGTCCATATCTATATTTAGACTTAGTCCATGATATGTATAATGATTTTTGACTCGCAATCCAATTGATGCAATTTTTTTATCAGATACATATACTCCTGGGGCATCTTTCTTTGAATAACTGTTTTTTATACTATAAATTGAGAGTAACTCAATAATAGATTTTTCAATAATATCAACTAGTTGTCGTATTGTTAAATTATTTTTTAGTAAATTAATTAGCAAATAAATAATTAATTGCCCAGGTCCATGGTATGTAATTTTTCCTCCGCGATCGACAAAGAGATGAGGAATAACCGTTTCTGGTACGCTACTGTTTTTTTTATTTAATCCGGTTGTAAAAATTGGTTGATGTTCAGTAACCCATATTTCATCATTTTCTGGATTAGAGGATACAAAGTCTTTCATGTCCTCCCAAGTTTTTTCGTAGTCTGTTGGACCAAGATTTTTAACGACAATATCCACAGCAGCTATAGAACAAATTTAGTCATTGGGTGCGAAGATAGATCTTTATAAATCAAATCTAATTGGTGCTTTGAGGTAACATAAACAGTGCAGGTCAAACTAATAAATTTTTCCTCACTGCTCATTTTCGATTCAATTTTTTTTTCATCAAAATCATGAATATGTTTACTTATTAATGCAGCTATAATTTGGATAAAATCCTGATGTGCTTCTCCGATAATTTTAATTGGAAAGTGACATGGAAATTCAATGAGTGATTCTGATAAATCTTGAGCCATAACTATTTATCCATAATAACAAACGTATTCAAGCTTAATTCTTCAGAGAGAAATTTAGAGATTTCATTCGCCTTATCCCTAGATGAATAGGGCCCAAGCCTTACTGAATAAAGAGAGCCCTTTTTAATTATTTTATTTAACTTCTTTTCAATTTTATTTTTACTTATTTGATTAAGTAGTTTTGCTGCATTACGCTGATCCGAAAATGCTCCTGCTTGAACATAAAAAGTGTGAAGACTTTTATATTGAACTGAATTAGAGTGGGGGCTAATAACCTCGACCCTTACCAACTCACTCCCTTTTTCAATAATCTCAAGGCGATGGGCAGCTGCATAAGATAGGTCTATGATTCGATTCTTAACAAAAGGACCACGATCATTAACTCTAATAATCACTGATTTCTCGTTGATTAGATTTGTAACTTTCACATAGCATGGCAGCGGCAGAGTCTTATGAGCTCCAGTCATTTGATACATATCATAGACTTCACCAATAGAGGTTTTATTACCATGGTATCTTTTACCGTACCACGATGCATACCCAGTCTCACTATAAGTCTCTAGCTTTGTCATAGGGGTATATTTCTTTTTAAATACCAAATATGGGCGATTGGCTGTTTTACTTAAGATTTCTTTTTTTGGAACTGCATTTGGTATTTTATTTAAATCCTTAGGGATATTTCTATGTGGACCATCGTCCAGGTAATAACCCCCAGATTTTTTTGTAGATTCATTCTTTTTTTCTGGAAGAATAGATTGGCAGCCTGCCAATAGAAAAATAAAGATAATAGGTATAAATTTGAACATCAGTTTGCAATCAAGGATTTATTCGAATAAAGATTCATTATGATACCTATACTGGTTAATGATACAACCATTGAAGAACCACCATAGCTAAAAAAAGGTAACGGAACCCCTACTACTGGTAATAGGCCAGATATCATGCCTATATTAACAGTTAGACTAATAAATAACGAAATAGTAAGTCCTGCCACTAATAATCTTGAGAAGGTGTCTTGCATTTTAGTAGCCATCCACATGCATCGATAAAATATAAATACATATATGGTTATTACAGATAAAACACCAAAAAAACCAAATTCTTCACTAAATACAGAAAATACAAAGTCTGTTGCAGTTTCAGGCAGAAATTGTAAGCTTGTTTGTTCTCCATTTAACCAACCTCTTCCAAAAATACCTCCATGCCCCACTGCAATAATAGATTGAATTGATTGATATCCTGCACCATAGGGGTCAGAAAGAGGATCTATCAAACTAAGTATTCTTTCTTTCTGATAATTCAGGAGTGTGTTCCAAATAAAAGGGGAGGAGATAAGAAGCCCAAAAAAACTAATTATAATAAATCTAGTTGGTAGGCCTGCCAAAAATATTACGGTTAGCCCCCCAAATAAAATTAGGAGTGATGTTCCAAGATCGGGCTGGATTGCAACAAGATACAAGGGTAAAAATATTAATAACCCTGCTACAAAATGAACTTTATAATTAATATTAAAAGTACATTTTTGGTAAAACCATGCAAGCATAAGTGGAAGAGTTATTTTCAAAATTTCTGATGGCTGCAAATTAAAAATTCCAAGGTTAATCCATCTTTGTGCCCCATGACTTTCAATACCATAAAGATTTACATAAATTAATAGAAAAAGAGTTAGTGAATAAGCCCACGGGGCAAAAACTAATATATTTCTTGTTTGAGAATTACAAATCATAAAAAGAAATACAATACCAATAAAAATATTTATCGTATGAGATAGACTATTTGAAACATCTTGGTGATTAGCACTGATTAAATTAATTAAGCCAATTGTAAGAATGAGAGTAATCGCCCCAAAAAGAGGCCGATCTAATTTTTGAAAAATATAATTTTGTATAGTGGTAAGATTCATTTACGATTTTTACTTGTCAAATAGTAGTCAAATATTTTTTTTGCAATTGGACCGGCCGTAGATCCTCCATGCCCTCCATTTTCTACAATTATAGCAATTGCAATTTCAGGTTTACTAGCAGGAGCATAAGCAATAAAAAGTGCATGATCCTTGAGATGGTCAGGAAGTTTTTCTTCTTCATATACCTCACCTTTTTTTAGGCCAAAGACCTGCGCAGTTCCTGTTTTTGCAGCCATTTTATAACTAGTAGTCTTTCCAATAAATGCCGCAGTACCTCCATCCTCTGTAACATTTTCCATACCTTCTTTGACCCATTCAATAGTTTTATCTGAAATACTAATAGGAGGAGTAAGGTTAGCAGTTTGTTTAAGCTGTTGGCTATTAAGTTTTATGTGAGGGACCATAGATTTATTAGGATATGCAATTTTGCTGGTTGCTAATGCAAGTTGTATTGGGGTAACCTGCGTATATCCTTGTCCAATGCCGGTGATGGCGGTTTCCCCAGCATACCAATTTTTTCTATATTTCTTTTTTTTCCATTTAGCATCAGCAATCAGCCCTAATTTTTCATTTGGTAAATCAACCCCAGTTTTCATACCAAACCCAAAATTAGCTAGAGTTTTATTGAGTTTTGGTATTCCAAGTTCAATAGCAAGACCATAAAAAAATGTATCACATGATACTGCTATAGCTTTAACTATATCGACCTCTCCATGTCCCCCTATTTTCCAATCTTTAAAACGCCTGGAATCATCACTAATATAAAAATATCCGGGGTCATTAATTTTAAAAGGAGGTAATCTTAATTGATTTTCAAGTCCAGCAACTGCAACAAAAGGTTTCAATGTGGACCCGGGGGGATACAAGCCATTTATTACTCGGTCAAGCAAGGGTTTATCTGGGGATTTATTAAGTTGATTCCAGTTTTTGTGACTAATGCCGTCAACAAAAAACCCTGGATTATAAGTAGGCATACTGACATAAGCTAGAATTTCGCCATTACTTGGATCAAGAGCTATAAGTGCACCTTTTCTGTTCTTAAATTCTTTTTCGGCAATTTTTTGCATCTTTAAATCGATTGTAAGATGTATATTTTCCCCCTCCCTAGCAGGGAAGTTTTTTATAGTTCTAACAGGCTTCCCAGTCGCATTAACTTCAATATGTTTATATCCAGACACTCCATGCAATTCATTTTCATATTGGAACTCAACCCCAGCCTTACCAATATGATCTGTACCAATATAATTTTTTTTCTTACCTTCTTTTTCAAGGGTTATTAAATCTTTTTTGCTAATCCTATTAATATAACCAAGATAATGAACCCCTACTTCACCCTCCGGATAAAATCTTTTTAACGTTTCTTTTAATTCAATATTTGGAAATTTATAGGAGTTTGTTACAAACTTTGCCAACTCTTCATTTGTTAGATTAGTTTTAATTGGAACTGTATTATTATATTGTTTGTTTTTAAGTATTCTTTTATATTTATCGATATCTGAAGTTTTAATTGGAATTAAATCACTTAATCTAGTAATTAAAATACTTAGATTTTCAATTTGTTCTGGAATTATTTCAAGGTCATAACTTAATTTATTATCTGCAAGAATTATATTATTTCTATCGAAGATTAATCCTCGTGCAGGCTTAATAGGAACAACTTTAATACTATTATCTAAAGCTTGAGTTGAATAATAAGTATTTTGTAGAATTTGAATATAAAAAAAACGAAGAATAATAAGAAAAAAGAATATTAGAAAGCAGTATGTAATAAAATTTAATCGATTTCTTAGGATGAATTTTATGTAGTATTTATCCATAAGCCTTAATTTTTTTTGCTTAAATATTGAATTAGCTCATGAAATAAAAGACATATAAGGCAAGTAACGATCCATTTCATAAAAAATAAATTAAAATTCATACTTAATTCATAATTTAGTGATGAAATTAACAATACGATTAGTCCGATTGAGATCAGAAGCATATGTTGGGAGACCAGCATTATTGGAGACTTAAAAAGAAAAAATTTATTTAATAAAAAATTTGTGAAGTAAATAATAATAAATACCAATCCATATTGGCCTATTAACTCTCCTGCTAATAAATCAATTATTAAGCCTATTAAAAAATATATGTATATATTCATATTAATGAATCGGGTTGCTATCAAGGTGGTAAATAAAGCTAGAAAGTAATCGGGTATAAGCCCAATACTTGAAACTAATGGAATATGAATATGCGATAGAAATAAAGTAAATAAAAAAAGAAGGCAGCTAATTAATAACCTATTCATTTTAGAATAATTTTTTTTAATCATGTTTGCTACCTTTAAATATCCTTACTTGAGAGTAAGTTCTAGGTCCTGAAAAAGGGGCAATTAATAAATGATTAAATTGATTATTAGCCTTAGGTGTAATTTTAATTATTTTTCCTATTTTAATGCCTTTAGGATAGATACTATCAATGCCTGAAGTTATTAAGATGTCCCCAATCTTTATTTTTCTATGAGCAGGATACATTGTAATTTCTAAATATTTATTTCCATTTCCCCTAATAATTATATTGTCTGTTGCTTTTTCAAGGATGGCAGGGACAATATATTTTTTGGATGTTATTGGATTTATTTCGCTATAATTTTTTCCAACAAATATGATTTGTCCAATCAGACCTATGTTATTAATGACTGGCTGACCTATTTTTATTCCATGATTTAGTCCTTTATTGACCATAATAATTTCTTTACCATTTTTAACTTTTGGTAAAATAATTTCTGCACCAATAGAATCGAAACCTAAATTATTTACTATTCCCAGTGATTTTCTTAGCTGTAAATTTTCTTGCTCAATAAAAATAAGTCTTTGATTTTCAATAGATAAATTAATAACATTATTTTCGAGTTTTTGATTTTCTTCAAGTAACTGAGCTTTAGATTTAAATAATTGCTGTAATGATTCGCTAACATTTTTTGGTAAATTTATAGCGTAAGTGATCGGTATACTTAGATAGTCACTTTTTTGTCTAATCTCTTGATGAATTTTTTTTCTAGAGTCAAGTCCCATTAGGGTTAGGGAAATTAATATTAAAATGATAAAACCAAATATTGGAGATTGGTCGTCGTTAAATAACCTAAGTTCTTTTTTTGAAGGCTTCATCAATCATATGAAAATGAATTTTTAAATGCATCAAGAGAGTCTAAAGTCATTCCACATCCCCTAACAACACAGGTTAGTGGATCCTCTGCTACAAGAACAGGCATACCTGTTTCTTCCATTAGAAGGCGATCAAGATTTTTTAAATTTGCCCCTCCGCCAGTCAGCACCATAGCAGTTTCTGAAATATCTGCAGCAAGTTCAGGAGGCGTTTCTTCCAATGCATGTTTAACTGAGCCAACAATTGCATTAAGGGGTTCATTTATTGCTTCTAATATTTCATTGCTACTTACTGTTATTTTTCTAGGCAATCCTTCAGATAAATTTCTTCCAGTAATCTCCATTTCTAATAATTCAGTCATTGGGAAAGCGCTACCAATTTGATGTTTTACTCTTTCAGCTGTTGGTTCTGAAATTAAGGTCCCATAATTACGTCGGAAATAATCAATAATAGATTGGTCAATCTTATCGCCACCAACTCTTACTGAGCTCGCATAAACAATACCACCTAAGGAAATAACACCAACCTCTGTTGTTCCACCACCAATATCAATAACCATAGAGCCAGTCGGTTCATTGACGGGAAGTCCTGCTCCTATGGCTGCTGCCATTGGCTCCTCAATAAGAAAGACTTGTTTTGCTCCAGCCCTTTCAGCTGATTCTCTAATAGCTCTTCTTTCGACTTGGGTTGCACCATAAGGAACACATATAACTATTCTTGGGTTCGGAGTAAACCAATTGTTACTGTGAACCCTGTTAATAAAGTACTTGATCATATCTTCTGTGATATTGAAGTCAGCAATTACACCATCCTTCATAGGCCTTGTCGCCTGAATATTTTGAGGTGATCGTCCTAACATTGTTTTAGCTTCAGCACCTACTGCGAGCAATGTTTTCTTGGATTGAGGCCCACCAGGGCCATCTTCATATCTTACTGCAACTACAGAGGGCTCATCAAGGACAACTCCCTCACCTTTGAGGTAAATTAATGTATTAGCAGTACCTAAATCTATTGCTATATCATTATCTACAAATTTATTGAATATTTTGCCCATCCTGTTGGCCATATTGTCTTTAACTTTTCTTGATAGTGGTTGATAGTGACATAACTAAACCAATGTATAATAACTGATTATAAATAGATTTAACACTATATTTATGGCTATCGGTAAAAAAGACATAGAAAAAATTGCATATCTTGCTCGAATTAATATTTCTCAAGAAGAATCTAAAAAGTTAGAAAATAAACTAATTGGAATCATGTCGTTGATTGACAAAATGCAAGAAGTAAATACTGATAATATTGAGCCTATGGCTCATGCATTAGATGTTTCTCAGCCATTAAGGGAAGACGAGGTAATAGAATCTGATTTAAGAAAAAATATATTACCATTAGCTCCTGAAACTGAAGAATGTTTGTTTATTGTTCCTCAAGTCATTGAATAATATGCTTAATTTATCAATTCAATCCCTTTCTTCTCATTTGGAGAAAAAGACCTTCTCAAGCGTAGAATTAACACAATTTTATCTGGAAAGAATCAAGCAATATAACCCTTCATTAAATGCATTTATTAGTATTGATGAAGCAAAAAGTTTATCGATGGCAGCAAATGCAGATGAATTAATTACTAAAGGACAAAAATCTGCTCTTACAGGGATTCCTGTTGCACAGAAAGATATTTTTTGCTCACAAGGATGGCCTACAACTTGTGGATCAAAGATGCTTAAAAATTTTATTGCTCCTTATGATGCAATGGTGATTGAAAAATTTAATGAAGTAGGAGCAGTCAATATTGGTAAAACGAATATGGATGAGTTTGCAATGGGCTCATCTAACGAGACTTCCTATTTTGGACCAGTAAAAAATCCTTGGGATTTAGATTTAGTTCCTGGGGGAAGTTCGGGGGGAAGTGCATCTGCAATTGCCGCAAGACTTGCTCCAGCTGCTACTGGAACAGACACGGGAGGCTCTATTAGACAGCCAGCATCACTATGTGGGTTTACTGGATTAAAGCCTACATATGGATTGGTATCTCGTTATGGAATGATTGCTTTTGCATCAAGTCTAGATCAGGCAGGACCAATGGCTATTAGTGCAGAAGATTGTGCTCTATTGATGAATGTCATGTCTGGGCATGACAAAAGAGACTCAACTAGTATTCAAAGAGATAAAGAAAATTATGCAAGTAAATTAAATAGTCCTATAAAGGGATTAAAGATTGGAATTCCTAGAGAATTTTTTGGCGAAGGATTAGATTCTTCTGTCCATAATGTGATTGATTCGGCAATTGATGAATATAAAAAACTTGGCGCAGAGATTATAGAAATTTCTCTGCCCAATAATCATCTTGCAATTCCAGTTTATTACGTGATTGCTCCAGCAGAGGCCTCAAGTAATCTATCAAGATACGATGGAGTGCGCTACGGCTATCGAACAAAAGAATATGATGATTTAATGGATATGTACTTTAAAACTAGGCAAGAGGGTTTTGGTGAAGAAGTTAAGAGAAGAATTCTCATTGGTACTTATGTTTTAAGTGCTGGTTATTATGATGCCTATTATTTGAAGGCACAAAAAATTAGACGATTAATTTCTGAAGATTTTACAAGCGCCTTTAAAAAATGCGATGTCATCATGGGCCCCTCAGCCCCTTCTGTTGCATTTAATGCGGGTGAAAAAAAAGAAGATCCTTTAGCCATGTATATGCAGGATATCTATACTATTTCTACGAATCTTGCAGGGCTTCCAGCAATGAGCATTCCCGCAGGCTTTGTTAGCAATCTTCCAGTTGGATTACAGCTTATTGGTAATCATTTTAGTGAGGCAAAATTATTAAATATTGCACATTCCTTCCAACAAAATACAGATTGGCATCTAGAATCAGCTAAAGGATTTGAGTAATGGATTGGGATATTGTTATTGGTATAGAAACTCATATTCAGCTAAAGACAAAATCAAAACAATTTTCTGGAGCATCTGCAGCATATGGTAATGAGCCAAATTCTCAGGCATGTTTAGTAAGTTTAGCTTATCCTGGAGTACTCCCTGTATTAAATCATGAGTCTGTTAATTGTGCAATAAAACTTGGATTAGCTATAAATGCCAAAATTGCATCAAGATCAATTTTTGCCCGAAAAAATTATTTCTATCCTGATCTGCCTAAGGGGTATCAAATTAGTCAAATGGAATTACCTATTGTTGGACCGGGTCATTTATCTATTAATGTAAATGGAAAAAGTAAAAGTGTCAGAATATTAAGGGCGCATCTAGAAGAAGATGCTGGAAAATCTTCCCATGGTATTTCCCAAGGTAAAACGGGAATTGATCTTAATCGTGCTGGAACTCCATTGTTAGAAATAGT
Source organism: Methylophilaceae bacterium (assembly GCA_028247015.1). Taxonomy (GTDB): domain Bacteria; phylum Pseudomonadota; class Gammaproteobacteria; order Burkholderiales; family Methylophilaceae; genus BACL14. The sequence continues at coordinate 30,873 of JAOKFJ010000005.1, forward strand.
TACAGAACCTGATATGAATTCTGCTGAAGAGGCAGTAGCTTACGCTAAAAAGCTTCATGAATTAGTTCAATGGATTGGTATTTGTGATGGAAATATGCAAGAAGGAAGTTTTCGATGTGATGTTAATGTTTCGGTTAAGAAAAAAGGCGCAGAAGTACTTGGGACTAGAAGAGAAATTAAAAATCTTAATTCGTTTAAATTTATTAAGCAAGCAGTTGATTACGAGGTAAATTGGCAGATTGAGACTCTTGAAGATGGTGGAAAAATAGAACAAGCAACTATTTTGTTTAATCCAGATACAGGGGAAACAAAAGCTATGCGCTCAAAAGAAGAAGCAAATGATTATCGGTATTTTCCTGATCCTGATTTGTTGCCACTTTTAGTTTCACAGGAAAAGATTAATGAAATAAAGCAATCAATGCCTAAATTACCTGATGAGATGCAAGAATTATTTGAGAAAGAACTAGGGTTATCTGAGTATGATGCTTCAGAAATTACAGCAAATAGTGACGTTACAAAATATTTTCTCGAGCTTGTAGATTCTAAAGCTAACCCTAAGCTTTCCGCTAATTGGATTTTAGGAAATTTATATTCACGCCTCAATGAAGAAGAAATTAATATTAATCAATCTCCAATAGATTCTAGTAGCCTAGCAGCATTAATTAAGCGTATTGAAGATTCTACTATATCAAATAATGCCGCAAAAAAAGTGTTTGATTTTATATGGGATAAATCAGATATTACTGTTGATGAAGCAATAGATGAGCTAGGCTTAAAACAAATTTCTGATAGTGGTGAAATTGATACTTTAGTGGATGAAGTTTTAAAAAATAATCAGCCGATGATTGAAGAATATCTTTCTGGCAAAGAAAAAGCATTTAATGCATTAATTGGACAGATTATGAAAGCTTCTAAGGGTAAGGCAAACCCATCACAAGTAAGTGAGTTACTAAAACAAAAAATTTCTAAGTAATCCCATATTTTTTTTGAAATACTTTAATTTTAGTTAATTCATCTTCATATATATTTGATTGATTTAGATAGCTAATAATATCCATTAAATTAATTATTGAATAAACTGGTAGCTCTAGATTACTTGAAACTTCTGCCGTTGCAGTTAAGCCATGAGGTCCTTTTTCTTGTCTGTCTATGGCAACAAATACTCCAACAGGATAACCTCCATTATTTTTTATTAATTTATTTGATTCATTAATTGAAGTGCCAGCAGAAATAACATCATCAATAATAAGAACATTTCCATTAATAGGAGCACCAACAATATTGCCTCCTTCTCCATGATCTTTTGCTTCCTTTCGGTTAAAGCAATAAGGGATATTTACTCCCTGTTCTGCCAATGAAATTGCAATTGAAGTTACTAGAGTTATACCTTTGTAGGCAGGGCCATACAACATATCAAATTTGATATTTGTTTCAAGAATTCTGTTAGCATAAAATTGTCCAAGAGACTTTATGCTAACTCCATTATCAAAAGCACCTAGATTAAAAAAATAAGGACTTTCTCTACCGGCTTTAGTAATAAAATTACCAAATTGCAGAACATTATTTTTTATAGCTAATTCAATGAATGATGTTTTATTTAATGACATATAATTTAGTTACCTTATGAAGATTATAACCTTAAATTTAAATGGAATCCGATCGGCAAATAGAAAAGGGCTTTATCCCTGGCTTAAAACTCAGAATGCTGATTTTGTTTGCCTTCAAGAACTAAAAGCGCAGGAAGAAGACTTATCTGAAGACATAAAGTCCCCAGACGATTATTTAGGCTATTTTAGTTATGCAATCAAGAAAGGATATAGTGGGGTAGGTATCTATTGTCGTCATAAGCCTATTAAAGTAACTAAGTATTTAGATATACCTGAAATTGATGACGAAGGACGATTCATAGAACTTGAATTCGATAAACTGATTATTATTTCAGTTTACCTTCCGTCAGGGTCCAGCGGAGATGAGCGACAAGCTTTCAAATACAAGGTACTAGATAAAATAAATAAAATTTTTGAAGAAAAAATTAAACAAGGAAAAAATATTATAATTTGTGGAGACTTTAATATTGCTCATCATGAGATTGATTTAAAGAATTATAAAGGTAACAAGAAGAATTCTGGATTTTTGCCGGAAGAAAGAGCGTGGCTGACTAATTTGTTTGATAATGTTGGGTTCAATGATGTTTATCGTAATTTATATCCTGAACAATCTGACGAGTCATATACATGGTGGAGTAATCGTGGTCAGGCATGGTTAAAAAATGTAGGGTGGCGAATTGATTATCAGGTAGCTAATCCTTCCTTCGCAGATAAGGCATTATCTGGAAATATTTATAAAGAGTCACGATTTAGTGATCATGCGCCATTGATAATCAATTATTCAGATTAAGGTTTATTCCAAGGGGCAATTTTTATAAGAAGAATCATTCCTGGGATTGCGATAAAAGAACAAAATATAAAAAAGTTATGCCACCCAAAAAATTCTACTAAATACCCTGTTGAGGCATTAGTAATAGTTCGGGGGACTGCTGAAAGGCCTGTAAATAAAGCAAATTGAGTTGCAGTAAATTTAGGGTTTGTAGTTTTTGCAATGTAAGCAAGAAATGCTGTAGTCCCAAGTCCTGCAGCAAAGAATTCTAAGCCAACCGTAATTCCTAGTATTAAAGGGCTATATCCGGATATTGCAAGCCAAGCAAAGCTTAATGTAGCAAACATCTGCATAAATCCAAAAATCCATAATGCACGATTAATTCCAATTTTAATCATCAAAATACCACCTACAATTCCACCAACAATACTTGCCCAAAGTCCTACAGTTTTAGCAATCACACCAATTTCGGTCATTGAAAAACCAAGATCCATAAAGAATGGGGTTGCAAGTGCGGTTGCCATGCTGTCCCCAATCTTATAAAGAAAAATAAATAGTAAAACTAAGATTGCCTCTTTTATTCCTTTACGATTTATAAACTCCACAAATGGCTCAATTACTGCTTCCTTGATTGTTTTAGGCGGTATTACTTGTAATAATGGTTCTTTTATTAAAATTGTTAATATAATTCCTGGAATCATAAATAAGCTAGTAATAAAAAATACAAGCTCCCAAGCAAAGATGTCAGCCAAGATAAGGGCTAGAGAGCCAGGAATTAACTGAGAAAATTTATATGCATTAACATGGATGGCAGTTCCTAAGCCAAGCTCATTGTCTAAGAGTAATTCCCGACGATACGCATCAATCACTGCATCTTGACTAGCACTAAAAAAGGCAATAGCTGTTGATATTATTGCGACTGTCATGATTTGTGATTTTGGATCCAGTAATCCTGTGATACTAATTGAAGCTAAAAGTAATACTTGAAAAATAATTAACCAACCTTTTCTTCGTCCCATTGAAAATGAAAAACCATCAAATAATGGGGCCCAAAGAAACTTCAATACATAAGGTAGCTGAATAAATGAAAAAAGAGCTATAGCCTTTAGCTCTAAGCCACTATCCATTAACCAAGCTGGTAGAAGACTTACTATGATAAATAAGGGTAGGCCAGAGGTAAAGCCAGTGAAGACACAGATAAGCATCTTTTTTGTGAGTAAATCACGCCAAATTATTGATGAATCTGACATCGTTGACTTAACGATTTACCAAATTATATAAGGCAAGTGCACCAAGCAAATTAGGCAAAAAACTTACTGATTTATTATCTGTAAGGACTAATCGGTCAATAATTTCATATTTATTTGATTTACATAAGTTATCAAAATCTCTAATTGTGCAAAGGTGAACATTTGGAGTGTTGAACCATGAATAGGGTAATTCTTCTGATTCAGGCATCCTTCCTTGGATTGATTGAATTCTATCTTTCCAATATCCAAAATTTGGAAATGTTACAATCACTTGTTTTCCAACACGTAGCATTTCATCTAGAATTTCTTCAGTGTTATGCATAGATTGGATAGTTTTCGATAAAATCACAACATCAAATGAATTATCTTCAAATTCTGGCAATCCGGCTTCTATATCAACTTGAAGAACATTGATTCCTTTTTTAAGTGATTTTAACCAGTTATCTGGATTTTTTTCAATTCCATATCCAGTTATGTTCCTTTCTTTTTTAAGATAATTTAATAGCTCCCCATCTCCACAACCTAGATCAAGAACTTTTGAGTTTGAATTAACCCAATTAGCTATAATTGGAAAATCATATCTATAATTATTCTTATTTAGTTTCATAACATTTTATTAAAGTAAGATTGTAAAATTGCATGATACCTAGGCTCTTCCATTAAAAAAGCATCATGCCCGCTAGCCGCTGTGATTTCGGCATATTTGACATCAATATTATTATCTAAAAGTGCCTTAACAATTTCTTTTGATCTATTAGGTGAAAAGCGCCAATCACTAGTAAAAGAGATTACTAGAAATTTTGATTTAATTTTTTTGAAAACTTTACTAAGATTTTTTTTACTTCCATTTGCAGGGTCATAATAATCTAAAGCTTTTGTCATCCTAATATAGGTATTCGCATCAAATTCTTTTGCAAATTTATCACCTTGATAGTTTAGGTAGGACTCAATTTCAAATTCTGTATTAAAATTATACTGATAGTTTTTATTTCTCAATTTTCTACCAAATTTTGACCCCATTACATCGTCCGATAAATAGGTTATATGTCCAAGCATTCTTGCTATTCTTAGACCTCTTCTTGGTTGTATTTTTTTTCCGTAATAATTACCATTATTAAAGTCAGGATCTGTAATAATAGATTGTCTTGCAACCTCATTAAAGGCAATATTTTGCGCAGTAAGATTGGGTGCTGCTGCTATAACAATAGCATTTTTTATTTTTTCAGGAAATTTTATAGCCCACTGAATTGCCTGCATTCCCCCAAGGCTTCCTCCAATCACGCCTGCTAGCCTTGAAATATTTAAAGATGTAATTAAGGCTTCGTGCGAATTTACCCAATCCTCAACTGTTGCAATTGGAAAATCAGCTCCCCATGGTTTTTTTGTTTTAGGATTGATTGATTTTGGGCCAGTGCTTCCATGGCTTCCTCCTAAATTATTAACACCAATTACAAAAAATTTATTTGTATCTAGTGGTTTATTTGGTCCAATTAGGCTGTCCCACCACCCAGGATATTTATCACTGGAGGAATAGCGGCCAGCCAAGTGATGATTCCCAGATAACGCATGACAAACTAATACAGCATTGTCGCGTTTAGCATTTAATTTTCCATAGGTTTCATAGGTCAATTCAAATTCTTTAAGTAAAACTCCGCTATTTAATTTTAAGGGATTCTTACATATAAATTTTTTTGATTTGACGATGCCAACTGAATTTTTTTCTTTCATTTTTAAATTATACTATTGGAAGTCCAATACAGCATTAAATTAACCTAAACCCGATGTTACTCTAATTTTTGAATTAATATCCAGATGCTGTTTAATGGATAAAAATTTTGCGTGCTCAAATATTAATTTCACATTCTTAGACTGATTATAACCATGTTCAATCATGAGTTGTCCGCCTTTTTTTAAATAATCACGAGCATTATTTACTATTATTTCAATGTCAGCATAGCCCTGATTTCGAGAAAAAAGAGCTGTCTCTGGCTCATATTGTAAATTATCTTTTTTTAAAAAAGGATCGTCAATGTCAATATAGGGGGGGTTGCTAACAATAAGATCGAATTGTAAATTAGGAAACTTATGGTACCAATCACTGTATAAAGTCTTAGCATTTATAAGTTTAAATTTATTAATATTTTCTTTTGCAATAATTAGCGCTTTTTTTGAGGAATCGGTAAGTATAACCTGTGAATTTTTATACTGTTTTGCTAGGGTTATACCAATAATCCCACTTCCTGTTCCAAGATCACAAATATTCATTTGTGTTTCTTTTTTATATTCCTTAAAAATAAGATCAATTAATAGTTCTGTATCTTGTCTAGGAATTAATACATAGTCATTAATATGAAAAGTTTCTCCGTAAAAGTCCCACTCTTTTAAAATATAGCCTAAAGGTTTTTTTTGTAATCTTTGCTTAATAATATTTCTAATACAAAGCTCTTCTTCTTTAAGTAAGTTAATGGATCTATCTGAATAAATCTGAGCATATGTTTTTTTTAGGACATATTCTAAAATAAATTTTGCCTCAATTAAACTTTCCCTAGTTGAGAGCCCTAGTTTCATGGCAAGATTGCTAGTTATTTCTTTTTGAATCGAGCTTAATGTGCCCATTTTAGTCTTGATCAAGTTGAGCTAAAAGGTCAGCCTGATGTTCGGTCGTTAATGCTTGGATTAAATCATTTAAATCACCGTCCATAATAAAGTCTATTTTGTATAAAGTTAAATTAATACGGTGATCTGTTATTCGTCCTTGAGGAAAATTATATGTGCGAATTCTCTCGCTACGATCGCCACTGCCGATTAACGATTTTCGTTCAGTTGCAATTTTTGATTCTTGATCTCTTACCTGAGCATCCTTTATTTTTGCAGCAAGAATACTCATGGCTTGAGCCTTGTTTCTATGCTGTGATCGATCATCCTGACACTCAACAACAATGCCTGTTGGCAAATGAGTTATTCTGACTGCAGAATCTGTTTTATTAATATGTTGTCCACCTGCCCCAGAAGCTCTATAGGTATCAATTCGAATATCGGCAGGGTTAACTTCTACATCACTTATTTCGTCTGCTTCTGCAAGAACGGCAACGGTACAAGCAGATGTATGGATTCGCCCTTGTGTTTCAGTGTCAGGCACTCGCTGAACTCTATGACCCCCAGATTCAAATTTTAATTTTGAGTATGCACCTTGCCCAATAATTTTTGCAATTACTTCCTTGTACCCCCCGACTTCAGATTCGTTTATTGAGATAATTTCTAATTGCCATTTCATTCTTTCAACAAATCTACTGTACATTCTAAAAATATCTCCAGCAAAGAGTGCAGATTCATCTCCGCCAGCCCCTGCTCGAATTTCAAGAAAAATATTTTTTTCGTCATTTGGATCTTTTGGAAGAAGAAGAGTTTGGAGTTGCTCGTCAATTTTTTCTAGCTGCTCTTTTCCTTTATCTATTTCATCCTGTGCAAATGTCTTCATTTCAGGATCTAATAACATTCCTTTTGCATCCTCAATGTCTTGAGACTGTCTAATAAATTCTTCATAAATATCTACTGCGGGTTGTATATCAGAATGTTCCTTAGATATTTTTTTGAATCTTTCCATATCCTTAGTTACTTCAGAGCTACTTAATTCTTTATTTAATTCTTCAATACGGTCTTTAAGAACAATTAATTTATTTTGCATCGAAGGTTTCATATTTTTTAGTCTTTTAAGTTATATATATTTTTTATTAAATCCATGGCCTCATGATTACTTTCAGCCGCCGATTCATTTAGGGCTTTGGTGGGAAGATGCAAAAATTTTTTAGATAAGTTTTTGCTAAATTTATTAAGGACATCATCTATGGGCTTTCCTAACTTTAACTCTTTTTGAGCTTTTAATAATTCTTTTGTTCGTAAGTTTTCAAATTGTTCAGTTAGTAACTTTATGCTTGGGCTGATGATTTTCTGATTTATCTTTTCATTATATTCATTGACATATTTTGCGATAATATTTTTAGCATCTATTACAGCCTCTTTTCTATTTTTTATCCCATCTTGAGCCATTTCAGATAGATTATCTAATGTGTAAAAAAATATATCGTCAAGTTCACTTATTTCTGCTTCAATATCTCTGGGAACTGCCAGGTCAACTAAAAGCATCGGCTTATGCTTTCTAAGTTTGATAGACTTTTCAATTAAGCCAAGCCCGATTATTGGAAGTTGACTCCCAGTACAGCTAATTACAATGTCAAATTGATATATTTTGTGATTTATATCTCCAATCAATATAGCCTCTGCGTTTGTTTCAATTGCTAGTTTCTTGGCTTTTTCAATAGAGCGGTTAGCAATAGCAATTTTTTGAGGACTTTGATCAGAAAAGTATTTAGCACAAAGCACGTTCATTTCGCCGGCACCTACAAATAAAATATTAGTATTGTCTATATTTCCGAATATTTTTTTTGCCACCCTAAAAATACAGGATGCAATAGTTGTGCTACTTGCCCCTATATGTGTTTTAGTTCTGACTTTTTTTGCAGTTTCAAAGGTTTTTTGAAATAAATTAGATAGTATTTTTCCTTGAGTCCCGGCATATTCTGCAAGTTTTGATGCTTGTTTAATTTGTCCTAAAATCTGTGTTTCTCCAAGAATCATACTATCGATACCTGAAGCAACACTGTATGCATGAGACACCGCATTAAGATTATTAAAGTGATACAAATGTTTTTTTAAGGTAGCTACAGAAATTTGATGATAATAAGCAAGCCATTTAATAATTGGACTTACTTTGTTAGAAGTAAAATAAATCTCAGTTCGATTACAAGTCGACAAAATAACGACTTCAGTTGAGAAAGTTTTTTTTATCTCTATTAGAGCCTCAGTTAAAAGATCTGTTTGAAAAACAAATTTCTCTCTTAGTTCCAGCGGCGCTGTTTTATGATTAAGACCAATAACGTTTAAATTCATATTATTATGTTGCGCTCGCTTTATATTATTTGTTAAAAAAGGGTAAAATACTTATTTTACAATAAATTAACCACTTTTAAATTAGGAAGACACACATATATGGATAAAACATTTAGAATCGCCCCAAGCATTTTATCTGCAAATTTTGCAAAATTGGGCCAAGAAATTCAAGATGTAATTGCTTCTGGAGCAGATATTGTACATTTTGACGTAATGGATAATCACTACGTACCTAATTTAACCATCGGCCCTCTAGTTTGTGAAGCAATACGGCCTGTCACTGATGCAATCATTGACGTACATTTAATGGTGAAGCCTGTTGATCGAATTATTCCAGATTTTGCAAAAGCAGGAGCTAATATTATTACATTTCATCCGGAAGCATCTGACCATATTGATAGAAGTCTTTCATTAGTTAGAGAATCTGGTTGTAAATCTGGATTAGTATTTAATCCTGCGACCTCATTAGATTACTTGGATTACGTCATGGATAAAGTTGATATGGTTCTTTTAATGTCAGTAAATCCTGGTTTTGGTGGGCAAAAATTCATTCCAGAGACTCTTAATAAACTTAGAATGGCTAGAAAAAAGATTGATGAATACGCTGAAAAAACGGGCCGTGAAATTTGGTTGGAAGTAGATGGAGGCGTAAACGCAGATAATATAGCTGAAATTGCTAAAGCTGGAGCAGACACTTTTGTTGCAGGTTCGGCAATTTTTAAAGCAGCGAATGCTGACGACCCAAATAGCTATGACACTATTCTTAAATCATTAAGATCCTCTTTGTCAAAAGTTTAATTTGAAAAAATTTACTAATATAAAAGGTGTTTTTTTTGATTTAGATGGGACATTATTTGATACTGCACCAGAGTTAAGTTTTGCAACAAATAAAATGTTAAATGATATTGATTTGCAAGGCCTAGAAAGTAATGTTATCAAAAGTTTTATTGGTAAAGGGGCAGATAATTTAGTTAGAAAGTCAATTTCATATTCATCTAATAAAAACCCCGAAGCTTTGTTTAAAAAAGCTAGAAAATTATTTGATAAATATTATATTTTAAACGCTGCCCAAAGTTTGCCCTATGATGGTGTTAAAGAAACATTAATAAAGCTTAAGAAGAAGAAATTAAGCTTAGCTTGCGTCACAAATAAACCAGAAATTTATACTCATGCAATCCTTAAAAAATCTGGATTAATTGCTTATTTAGATTTGGTTGTATCCGGAGATACAGTTAGCAGAAAAAAACCAGATCCTATGCCACTTCATTACAGTTGTGATAAGTTAGAATTAGTACCAAAAGAAGCGATAATGGTGGGCGATTCATGTAATGATATTGAAGCTGGATTCTCTGCAGGAACCTATGTGGTTACTGTCCCTTACGGATATCAATATGGGCAATCAATTGAATCTGATAAAGTGGATTTGGCAATAAAAAATTTAAATGATCTGGTAACAATTATAAATTAAGAAAATGTTTACAACGCTAACAAAAGAAAAATTTCAGGAATATAAAGAACAAGGATTTAATAGAATACCTTTAGTTTTAGAAAGCTTTGCAGATTTAGATACACCTCTTTCAGTTTATGCAAAATTAGCAAACCAACCTTATAGTTATTTATTGGAATCTGTTGAGGGTGGAGATAAATTTGGACGATATTCAATAATTGGCCTTCCGTCTAAATTGAGAATACAAATTAATGATAATAGAATTCTGATTCTAGAAAATAATAAAGTAAAGAAAGAGATTAACGACGAAAATCCATTAGATTTTATCGATAACTTTATGGCTAATTTTAAAGTCCCAACTGATTTAGATTTACCAAGATTTTCGGGAGGCCTTGCTGGTTATTTTGGGTATGAAACTATTAAATATATTGAGCCGAAGTTATGTAAAAACTTTGTGGAGGATAAGCTAGACTTACCTGATATTCTTTTAATGCTTTCAGATGAGATTGTAGTATTTGATAATATATCTGGAACATTATTTATTATTAATTATGTCGATCCTTCAATTCCTGATGCCTATGAATTAGGGTTAGAAAATCTTCGAGCATTAATAGGTAAATTACAATCTGGACCTTCACCTTTCGCTTCTTTTGAGAGTGCTGATTCTGGTAAAAATAATTTATCTGAAGTGGTTTCAGAATTTGGAGAAGAAGAATTCAAAGCAGCAGTAGAAAAAGTTAAGCAATATATTTTTGATGGCGATATTATGCAAGTAGTTTTATCCCAGAGAATGACAAAGTCTTTTGAATCAAACCCGTTGTCCTTGTATCGGACTTTGCGAAGCTTAAACCCATCCCCTTATATGTTTTTCTACCACATGGGTGATCATTATGTAGTTGGTGCTTCCCCAGAGATTTTAGTTACTTTAGTTGGTGAGAAAGTCACTGTAAGACCAATTGCAGGAACAAGACCAAGAGGTAAAGATGAGACTGAAGATGCTCAATTTGAAAAAGATTTATTAGCAGACCCAAAAGAAATTGCCGAGCATGTTCAATTAATGGATTTAGGTAGAAATGATGTAGGAAGAGTTGCAAAAACTGGAACTGTAAATGTTACAGATAGTATGATAATTGAGAAGTACTCCCATGTAATGCATATTGTTTCTAATGTTGAAGGCACCATTAAAAATAAATTATCTGCAATTGACGTTTTAAAAGCTTCATTTCCAGCTGGAACTGTTAGTGGAGCACCAAAAGTTAGGGCTATGGAAATTATTAATGAATTAGAAAATACTAAGAGAGGTGTTTATTCAGGAGCCGTAGGTTACCTCGGATTTGATGGTGACATGAATGTTGCGATTGCAATTAGGACTGCAGTTATTAAAGATAATGTACTTTATGTTCAAGCAGGGGCAGGCATAGTATCTGATTCATTACCTAAAAATGAATGGGTAGAAACGCAAAATAAAGCAAAAGCAATTTTACGATCAGCTGAACTCGCTCAATCTGGATTGGACGAATAAAATGTTGCTGATGATCGATAATTACGATTCTTTTACTTATAACCTAGTCCAATACTTCGGAGAGTTAGGCCAAGAAGTTTCTGTGTACCGTAATGATCAAATATCTATAAAAGAAATTAAAGCTATCAATCCAAAGTTTATTGTTATTTCTCCTGGACCATGTTCTCCAAACGAAGCAGGCATTTCTTTAGAAGTTGTAAATCATTTTAAAGAAGAGATTCCAATTTTAGGCGTCTGTCTTGGGCACCAAACTATTGGCCAAGCTTTTGGGGGAAAAATTACTTACGCGAAAACAATTATGCATGGAAAAACTTCACTAATTCATCATACAAATGAGGGGGTATTTAAGGGAATAAGTAATCCCTTTACTGCGACGCGATACCATTCTTTAGTTATTGAAAAAGAATCTATTCCAGATTGTTTTGATATTACAGCGTGGACAGAGGATCAAGAGATTATGGGAATACAACATAAATTACTACCTATAGAAGGAGTACAATTTCATCCTGAATCAATTTTGACAGAATACGGGCATGATCTTCTATCTAACTTTATAAAAAAATATGAGTGAACATTTTAAAAATTACTTAGGCTCTTTGATAAAAGGAGAAAATTTATCTTCATCAGAAATGGAGTCTTTAATGACTCTTATTATGACTGGAGAATTAAGCTCTGCTCAAATAGCTAGTTGCATTGTTGCAATGCAAATCAAAGGGGAAACTCCAGATGAGATAGCAGCAGCAGCTTTAGTTATGCGAGAACATTCTAATAAAGTGATAGTGGAAGACTCTCAATATCTTATAGATACTTGTGGAACTGGAGGGGATAGTTTACAAACATTTAATGTTTCAACTATAAGTGCAATTGTAGCTGCAGCTGCTGGAGCAAAAGTCGCAAAGCACGGAGGAAGATCAGTTTCATCAAAATGTGGAAGTGCTGACGTATTAGAGGCACTAGGTGTTAATGTTAATTTAGACCATAAAAATTTAGGGATGCTTGTAGATCATTGTGGTATTGGTTTTATGTTTGCTCCTAATTATCACCCAGCGATGAAATATGTTGCTCCAGTTAGAAAAGATTTGGGAATTAGAACTATGTTCAATCTGCTTGGACCATTAACTAATCCAGCTTCTGCTAAAAGACAAGTTGTAGGCGTTTATAGTAAAGAACTAACTAAGACCTTTGCAAAAGTGTTACAAAAGCTTGGTAGTAAACATGTGCTTGTGGTTCATGGTGAGGATGGTATGGATGAGATTTCTATAACAGGTAGGACTTTTGTTGCTGAATTAAAAGATAATATTATTAAGGAATATACTATTGAACCTTCTTTATATAATTTGAAAACAGGAAGTTTGAAGGATATTGTTGTTGAAGACTCTTCTCAATCAAAAAAAATAATATTTGATATTCTAAATGGAGAATTATCAGTTGCTAGGGATATTACTTTGCTAAATGCAGGAGCTGCAATTTATATAGCTGGGTTAGCAGAGAATATAAATTCTGGCATTAAAATTGCAGAAGATGTAATTGACCAAGGCAAAGCAATGGAAAAATTAAATAAACTAAAAGATTCATCTACTCTTCGTGGTTAATATACTCGATAAAATTTTAAGTACTAAAGTTTTGGAGGTCAATCAGGCTAAATCAATTAAATCAATTGATGAGGTCAAAGATGAAATCAATCAAACTTCAAAGCCTCGAGATTTTATTGAAGCTATTAAAGATAAACATCAAAATAGTTTGCCTGCTGTTGTTGCCGAAATTAAAAAAGCTAGTCCTTCAAAGGGAGTAATTAGGTCTAATTTTAATCCAGATTCTATTGCCAAATCCTATGAGTTAGGTGGTGCGGCATGCATCTCTGTTTTAACAGATAAAGAATATTTCCAAGGTGATCCAAGATTTATAGAAGTTGTAAAAAATAATTGTTCGCTACCAGTTCTTAGGAAAGATTTTATTATTGATTCTTATCAAGTATACGAATCAAGAGCTTTGGGAGCCGATTGTATTTTATTGATTGCATCAGCCCTTAATATAGATGAATTAAAAAAGTTCGAGTCCATAGCAAATAATTTAGGTATGGCAGTTTTAGTTGAGGTACATAATGAAGAAGAGCTCCAAAAAGCAATATTGTTAGATACACCCTTAGTTGGAATAAATAATCGAAATTTGAAAACATTCGAAGTATCTCTGAATACCTCTATTGATTTAGTAACTAAGATACCTAATGATAAAATTCCAATTACAGAGTCTGGGATTTTTAAGCATTCTGATATTAAATTAATGAATGATAATAAAATTTTTACTTTTTTAGTCGGAGAAGCATTTATGCGGGATGATAATCCTGGTCAATCATTAAAGAAATTAATAAGCTAATGACAATAACTAATCGACCCAGACGAATGAGAAATAATGATTTTTCTCGAAGACTAATGAGAGAGAGTCAATTGTCTGTTAATCATCTTATTTATCCGATGTTTGTAATTGAAGGAAATAGGGTTCGGCAGGAAATTAAATCTATGCCTGGAATTTTTAGGCAAAGTATTGATCATATTATTCTTGAAGCTAGTGAATGTTTTGAACTTGGAATTCCAGCAATTGCACTATTTCCTGTTATCGATAACCAATATAAGTCTGAGAGTGCTACTGAGTCATTTAACCCAAATGGATTAATTCAGAGAGCCGTGATAGAACTAAAAAAAATCCTACCCAAGTTAGGTATTATCACTGATATTGCACTAGACCCTTATACCTCCCATGGCCAGGATGGCTTGATGGATGAAGAGGGCAATATTCTAAATGACGAAACAGTTGAAGTTTTGGTCAAGCAAGCATTGTCTCATGCAAAGTCTGGAGCAGATATTGTAGCTCCCTCAGATATGATGGATGCTCGTGTGGGAAAGATTAGAAAAGCATTGGAAGATAAACATTTTTTTAATACAAAAATTCTTGCTTACTCAGCAAAATATGCTTCGGCATTTTATGGTCCTTTTCGTGAGGCGGTTGGTTCAAGTATTTCATTAGATGGCGCCTCCAAGGAAACTTATCAAATGGATCCGGCAAATAGTGATGAAGCTTTATATGAAGTAGAATTAGATATTAATGAAGGGGCTGATATGGTAATGATTAAACCAGGCATACCTTATCTAGATGTTCTCTATCGTGTTAAGGAAGCTTTTGGAAAACCTACCTTTGTTTACCAAGTAAGCGGAGAATATGCCATGATAAAAGCGGCCTCTCAGCAAGGGTGGCTAGAGGAAGATAAAATCATAATGGAGTCCTTAATAGCATTTAAAAGAGCTGGAGCCGATGCAATTTTAACTTACTTTGCATTGCAGGTTGCACGGAAATTAAAGACTTAATTTATTTTCGGAGTTCTTAAGATCCTGCAAGTTTCTTCCTTGTCCGTTAATGAGGTTAAGATTATTTTTCTTTAACTTAAAATCGTTGTCATCAAGAATCTTTAATTCTATTGGGAAGTAAGACCCCTCAATTTTAATAATAGGAATACTTCTGAGAGATTTTTTTTTCGTTCTTTTTTCAGAAATATTTTTATCTTTTAAGTCAAATTCAATTTTATTGTTTAATAGTAAATATTCTATTTCCTTCATATTGTCAGTGTATAAATTAATTTGTAGAACTGGATATTTTGGAATGAGACCATCAATTAATTGACCAACAAGATGCGGGTTAAAATTTTTAAATAATTCCATTATCTTGAGAGCTTCACTTTTAATCTTATTTATAAGAGAGGCATCAATATCCGCTTGGTAAATTTTTTGGTATTCCTTTAATGCAGTATCAATTTCATCATTTGAAGGCAAAAAGTCTGAGGATTGATAATCTAAATATTTTGCGGCTTTCTTTTTAGCAAATTGATAATCTGTAATTCCCTCTTCCATAATAATTTCAGCTGCCCGCTTTGCAATAATTGTCCTCGCCTGTTTAATCTGTCCTTTTATCATATTAGTTGATCATGAAATAAGCATTACTTTGAGGCTGAAATTCATCATAGAAGTATTCGTAGAAACCCTTCTCTGATGGTTTAACGATTAAACTATTTTCTGAGTTAATTTTGAATGGCGTAATACCCTCTGGCTCAGCTAACATTTTAATTGGATATTGGTCTAAAATAGGCTCCATATAATCTATCCATATTGGAAGAGCAGCTCGTGCCCCAGTCTCTTTTTTACCAAGTGGTTTAGGTTGATCAAAGCCCATCCAAGTTACAGTTACAATATCAGGATTAAATCCTGCAAACCATGCATCTATGAGGTCATTAGTAGTACCAGTTTTACCACCAATATCTGAACGCTTTAGTCTTTTAGCTTTTCTACCTGTTCCAGTATTAATAACTTCTTTAAGCATATCTGTCATGATAAATGCGTTTCTTGGATCAATAATACGAGGAGTCTCATCATTCATGAGCTCTGAACTATTTTTTATTTTTCTGCCCTCAGAGTCAATAATTTTTTCAATAAAAAAAGGTTTTTTTAAATAACCCCCATTAGCAAAAACTCCATAGGCAGATACCATTTCTAACGCAGTAACTTCTCCAACTCCCAATGCCATTGAAAGGTAGGGAGGGTGTTTTTTCTTATCAAAACCAAACCGAGTAATATAATCCTGCGCATAGTCAGCCCCAATATAGCGTAACACGCGAATAGCCACTAAATTTTTTGATAGTGCGAGTCCTTTTCGAAGTCTTATTGGCCCAGTAAACTTTTCATTGTAATTTTTGGGTTCCCATGCCTGATTAGTGTTAAGTTCTTTTGCACTAATAGAGAGAGGGCCATCATTTACTAATGTAGCTGCATTGACTCCTTTTTCAAGAGCGGCGGAATAAATAAAAGGTTTAAAAATTGATCCTGGTTGTCTTTGAGATTGAGTAATATGATTATACTTATTGCGATGAAAATCAAATCCACCAACTAGCGCAAGAATTGCACCCGTTTGGGGGTCCATGGATACTAATGATGCTTCAACTTCTGGAAGTTGGGTGGCGATCCATCTCCCATAATTTTTTACAAAACGAATAACAGAGCCAGGCTTGATAATTTTTTCATCAATATTTTCTTTTTTCAGATCAGCTTTTAAAAGAGTTAAGCCTCTTTGGAAGACACTAATCTTTTTCCCATTTTTAAGGAGTGCTACAACTTTTTGTGGTTGTATTTCTAAAACTACTCCTGGAATAAAATTATTGTAAGTCGGAATAAGCCTTAGTTTATTTACTAGGTATTGTTTTTTTTCTTTGTCGTCTTGGAATGATTTTTCATCTAAATCAATAAAGTTTTCGTTGGGTAATAATTCGTGGCGGCTAATGTAACTAATAATGCCATTTTTGACTGCTTGTTTTGCGACACGCTGGTTTTTTTTCTTAAGTGTTGTGTAAACTTTTAGTCCACTAGTATAAATTTTCTCTCCTAACTCTGCATATAAAGTTTTACGTACCATTTCTGCAATATAGTCAGCTCTTAGTTCTCTTTTTTGAGCAGAATCCCTTAAATTTAATGGCTCTTCTAGAGCCAATATATAGGTTGGGTTATCAATAAATCCATGTCTTTTCATGCTAAAAAGAACAGCTTGTTGCCTTTTTATTGCTCGATCAGGGTTAACGAATGGATTGTAACGACTAGGGGCCTTGGGAAGTCCAGCTAATAAGGCAGTTTCTGCTAAATTTAATTCGGATAAACTTTTATCAAAATAGGTATCTGCGGCGGCAGAAAAACCAAAGGAACGTTGGCCCAAATAAATTTGATTTATATAAAGCCCAAGTATTTCTTCTTTTGATAAATTTCTTTCAATTTTAATTGCAAGTAAAACTTCATTAATTTTTCGTTTTAATGTTTTTTCTGAGGAAAGAAAGAAATTTCTTGCTACCTGCATCGTGATAGTGCTAGCCCCCTCATGGCTTTGCCCAGTTAAATTTTTAAGGGCTGCACGTATGACACCAATTATATCAAAACCAGGATGTTCAAAAAAACGCCTATCCTCGATAGCTATGATGGCATTAATCATTTTTTGAGGCACAGTATTAATGGAAGTATATTCTCGACGTTCTTCTCCAAACTCAGCAATTAATGCACCATCGGAAGAAAAAATTTGAAGTGGCTGTTTTGGCCGATATTCTGATAAGCGATCAATATTGGGTAATGATGGATAAATCAGTAGAGCCACAAAAAATACCATAGCCACTACTGAGAGACCAGTCAGAAAAGCACGCATTAAATAGTTTTTTAATGTTGTTAGCATGGATGAAAAAATATATTTTTACAGATAAACGTTTATTATAGTGATTAAGAATAATATTACTATGTCTAAATATTGCATAATGTGTAGAAGTTAAATGATAAAAAATATAAATAATATTTATTTGGTGGGATTAATGGGGTCAGGAAAAACGACTGTCGGAAAATTAACTGCTAAAAAACTAGAAAAATCTTTTATAGATAGCGATCATTTAATTGAAGAAAGATCAGGTGTTCGAGTGCCTTTAATATTTGAATATGAGGGAGAAGAAGGCTTTAGAAAGAGAGAAAAAAAAGTATTAGAAGAGCTAGTAAAAATGAATGATATTATTTTGGCAACAGGGGGAGGAATCATTCTTGAAGAGAGCAATCAAAAGCTTTTAGTGGAAAACGGCTTGGTAATTTATTTAAAAGCAGATTATGATTTATTAACAAGCCGATTGAAATCTGATTTGACAAGACCACTTCTTCAGGGCGTTGATATTAAGGAAAAATTAAAAAATCTTTTAGAAGAGCGTGACCCCATATATAAATCAATTGCAGATTATGTAATCGAAACAAAAAATAAGCGTGCTATGGATATTGTTAAGGAAATTGAAAAAATTACTGAACAACTATGAAGACATTAAATATCAATCTGGGCGATAGAAGCTATCCTATTTATATAGGCCAGAAATTATTGAGCAATAAAGAAATTTTTCATCAACACGCAAAGGCTGAAAGCATTGCAATTGTAACCAACGATACAGTTGCCCCGCTATACCTAAATATACTTATGGACAATTTAGGTAAGAACAAGAAAATTATTCCTATTATTCTGCCAGACGGCGAAGTTTATAAAAATTTAGATACATTAAACCTAATATATGATGCGCTCCTAAAAAATAAGGCTGGACGCGATGTTCTTCTTATAGCTCTTGGTGGAGGTGTAGTAGGCGATATTTGTGGATTTGCTGCTGCAAGCTTTATGCGTGGGGTTGATTTTATACAAATCCCTACTACGCTATTGTCGCAAGTTGATTCTTCTGTTGGAGGTAAAACTGGTATTAACCATCGTTTAGGAAAGAATATGGTGGGTGCATTTTATCAGCCTAAATGTGTGGTGGTGGATATTGATCTTTTAAATACTTTACCCCAAAGAGAATTATCAGCAGGGTTAGCGGAAGTTATTAAATATGGACTTATTAGAGATTTAGAATTTTTTAATTGGCTTGAAGCCCATATAGAACAATTAGTTAATAAAGACTCAGCTCGCTTGATTGAAGCCATAGAACGTTCATGTATAAATAAAGCTGAGGTGGTTGAGGCTGATGAACTGGAGTCTGATAAAAATATTCGGGCAACGCTTAATTTAGGGCATACTTTTGGGCATGCGATTGAAAATGAAATGGGTTATGGAAAGTGGCTTCATGGGGAGGCAGTAGCAGCTGGTATAGTTATGGCTGCCTATATGTCAAAAGAACTAGGATGGCTTACTGCCCAAGATTACTTAAGAATAATTCAATTAATTGAGCTTGTTGGTCTTCCAATTAGTCCACCAAAAATTTCTGAGGAAAAATTTATTGATCTCATGCTGTCCGATAAAAAAACTAAAGGAAACCAAATCAATTTAGTTTTGCAGACCTCAATCGGAAAAGCTGTGCTGATTAACGAATATGACCCAGAAATTTTAAGTAAAACCTTAAACCACAATTTTTCTTAGAATCGTTCAATGATATTAAATCCATACGCTGCTGACCCAATGAGGACATTAGGTCGTCAATATAAAGAAAGCAAATCCAATTCTCGTAATGATTTCCAACGGGATCGGGATCGAATTATTCACTCCTCCGCTTTTCGTCGACTAGAATATAAAACACAAGTATTTGTGAATCATGAGGGGGATATGTTCCGAACTCGTTTAACACATTCGGTCGAAGTGTCTCAAATTTCAAGGGGCATTGCTAGAACTTTGGGTTGTCATGAGGACCTCGCAGAGACAATTGCTCTGGCTCACGACCTAGGACACACTCCCTTTGGCCATGCCGGTCAGGATTCTTTAAATCATTGCATGAAACTGCATGGTGGTTTTGAGCATAACCTCCAGTCCCTGCGCGTAGTGGATTTTTTGGAGAGAAGGTATGCTAGTTTTGATGGTCTAAATTTAACTTTTGAATCTCGTGAAGGAATATTGAAGCATTGTTCGATTAATAATGCTAAAACTCTTGGTTTAATTGGTAAGAGATTTATTCAGAAGCAACAACCTTCGCTAGAAGCTCAGATTGTTAATATTGCCGATGAAATTGCTTATAATAATCATGATGTGGATGATGGGTTTCGTTCTGGTCTTCTAGACTTCAAGGCTCTTATGCAAATTACCTTATTTAGTCGGTGCGCCAAAGAGGTTGATAAGACATATTCAAATATCAATGACAGCCAAAAAATTAACGAAGTGGTGAGGCGCATGATCCACTTATTAATTGAAGATGTTTGCACTCAAAGTAAAAAGAATTTAGATTTTTATCAGCCGAAAACTATAGATGATGTAAGGATTTCCCCTCATTTGATTGATTTTTCGAATACTATTAAACAAGAGCAACATGAGTTGAAGAAATTTTTGAGGCACGCAATGTATGAACATCCTCATGTGGCAAAAATGACACAAGATGCTGGAAAGACAATCGAAAAACTATTTGCTCATTATATAAAAGAACCGAAAGCTATCCCAGAAAATTTTTCCATGAATCGCACTGACAGCCTTGAAAGAATAGTTTCAGATTATATCGCTGGTATGACTGATCGGTTTGCAATCCAAGCTGCATCAAAATTATAGAAAATTTTCATTGTTATCAATAGCTTATAATAAATTTGTTGTTTTTATGCGACAAATAAGGATAAATGTGACAATAAAGTCATATATTACTTGATTATGAGTACGCTATTTTGTCATAATGTCTCCAACGTTCCTGGTAATTTAATAACGGGAAATGTTTTGAAAGGTCTTGAAGTCTAAGGCCATTTTAAATTTTTTGGAGATTCAAATGAATAAGAAAATTAATCTAGCAGTTGCAAGCGCAACACTAGTATTGGGTGCAACAGCAGCCAACGCTGGTATTGTAATTCCAGCTGGCGAGTGGACATTAGATGTTAATGGTAACGTTAACGTTTATGCTACAACACACAACGGTGATGATACTACTACTGCTAACTCAATTACTGGCGGCCTTGCTACATATAAGGATGCTGAAGGTGAGTCACGCTCACAAGGTATTAACACTGGTCTATTACCAGCATGGTTAGGCTTTACTGGTACAACTCGTCAAAACGACTTGGATGTATCATTTACTATCTCAATGCAGCCAAATGTTTCAGACAGTGGCGCTGGTGATGCTAAAACACCACTAAATCGTCAAGCATTTTTGACATTTGGTGATAAATCATGGGGTACTATCAAAATGGGTAAAGATCTTGGTATCTTTGCTGCTGATGCGATCCTTAATGACATGACACTTCTTGGTGCTGGTGCAGCAGGTGGTTCAACTAATTCAGGTTCTTCTACTTCATTAGGTGGAATCGGTACTGGTTATATCTACCCAGCATGGAAAGGGCAAGTTGCTTATACAACTCCTAACATGAATGGTTTCCAAGCAACTATTGGTATTACTAATCCGAACCAAAACTTTGGTGCTGCGTTCCAGGATCAGTTTGGTTATGAAGGTAAAGCTTCATACGACTTTGCTGCTGGCGATGCTAAAGGTAAAGTTTGGGTTTCTGGTGCTGCATATGACGTAACAACATCTTCAACAGCTTCTGTTGCTGCTGTAGCTGCGAAAACTAAAGCATATGCTGTAATAGCAACATTGATTGGTGCTTCAATATCTAATACTGTTGGTGGTACTGTTTCAATAACTATTACAATTGCTGATGCAGTTGCTTCTACTGCGGCTGTAGATTCTGTTACATACGATGCAACAGTGGTTGATATTGGTGCTAACATAAACCTAGGTAACTTTGGTTTAACTGGTTACTACTACAGTGGTGAAGGTGTTGGTTCAACAATCTTCGGCTCTAATGGCGCGACTACTGCTGGTCTAGAACGTGATTCAGACGGTGGTTATGTTCAAGCTACATTTGTTATCCCTACAGGCACTAAATTAGGTGCTTCATATGGTGTATCAAAACTTGATCTAGCATCTGGCGAAGCTACTTCTTCACTACTTGAAGAAAACAAACGTTGGACTGTTGGTGCATACCATCCGTTAACTAAGCATCTGAATTTAGTTGCTGAGTACAACAAGGTGGAAGCAGAATCACATAACAATCTGAAAGCAGAAAGTGATCACTTCTCACTTGGTGCGATCTTATTCTTCTAGAATTTAATTCTAAAAGAACGTGATTTAAAAAAGGCTCCTTCGGGAGCCTTTTTTTTACCTCTTTTTTACCTTATTTTTTAATATTTAATTCTTGAATTTTTCTTGTGATAGTGTTTCGCCCAATGCCAAGAATATTTGCGGCATCAGCCTTGCGACCTTTAGAATTAAGAAGCGCTGCTTCGATGAGAATTTTCTCCGTTATCCCAACAAATAATTCATGGATATTAGGAGTATCCTCCATTATTTCCTTAGTAATATTTTTATGAAGAGCTTGTTCCCAGGACATACTATCGTCATTAATACTTACGGGTTCATTTTTTAGTTCAGATGGGAGATCTCCAATATTTACAGTTTTCCCTGGGCACATTACTGTGAGCCAATGACACACATTTTCGAGTTGCCTAACATTACCCTGCCAATGTAAATTTTTAAAGTAATCTATGACTTCATTTGATAATATTTTAGGCTCTACATTAAGTTGTTGTGAGCTATTTTTAAGAAAAGACTGAGCCAAAATAGGGATGTCATCAATTCGACTTCGTAATGGAGGCACCTGAATTCGAATTACATTAAGCCGATGGAATAAATCTTCTCGAAATCTTTTTTCCTTGACGTACAATTCAAGATTTTGATGGGTAGCAGCAATGACCCTAACATTAACAGTAATTGAATTCTGGCCCCCTATCCTATAAAACTTACCTTCGCTTAAGACTCTTAAAAGACGTGTTTGTAGTTCCATTGGCATATCACCAATTTCATCTAAAAATAATGTGCCATCATTGGCTTGCTCAAATCTTCCTTTTCTTAATTCATTTGCTCCAGTAAAAGCCCCTTTTTCATGGCCAAAAAGTTCAGCCTCGAGAAGATCTTTAGGGATAGCAGCAGTATTAATAGCAATAAATGGCTTATCCATACGTTGACTATTTTTATGGATAGCCTTTGCAACTAACTCTTTACCTGAGCCAGATTCACCGTTTAATAAAACTGTGGCACTAGATTGAGATAGTCGACCAATTGCTCGAAATACTTCTTGCATTGATGGTGCTTGTCCAATAATTTCTGGGGATATCTCTGTATTTTCTTCAACGAGCTTTACTCCAATAGACTCTGATGTTGCTTGATGAATTATCTCAATTACTTTATCAATATCAAAGGGCTTAGCAATATATTCAAAAGCACCCGATTTAAAAGCAGAAACTGCGGTATCTAGATCTGAATAGGCTGTCATAATAATAATAGGAATTTCAGGAAACTTCGTTTTGACCTTAGTAAGAAATGTAAGGCCGGATTCACCCGGCATTCTTATATCACTTACAATAACAGAAGGTTTCTCATGATTAAATTGATTAATGGCTTCATTTGTATTTGAGAATGTTTTAAACGGTAAATTTTCCTTACCTAGAGCTTTTTCAAATACCCAGCGTATTGATTGGTCGTCATCTAAAATCCAAATGTTACTCATTGTCATTAGCCTCTAATTCATTAAGCCCGTTTTTTATCGGGAGTAAGATTGAAAATTTTGTCTGTCCAGTTTGACTTATAAAAGTAATCATTCCTTTGTGCTGTGTAACGATATTTTGTGACAAAGGTAGCCCCAGCCCCGACCCTTGTTCGCTTCCAGAAACTAAAGGATAAAAAATTTTATCCTGAATATGAAGAGGTATGCCTGGCCCATTATCTTCAATATCAATCCGAATAGCAGTAGCATGTTTTTTTTTATGGAAGACTATTTGTCTTTCTGATCGAGTTGTAAGTTTGAGTTGCATATTTTGAGAATTATCATTTTTCATCGACTGCATTGCATTTCTTGCAATGTTTAAAACAGCCTGTATGAGCTTCTCTCTATCAGCAATAATTTCTGGAAGGCTAACATCGTAATCTCGGACAAAATTAATGTCCTTTCCAAATTCCGATAAAATTAGACTACGGACGCGCTCAATCACTTCATGTATATTAGTTTCTTCATAGGCTGGAAGTTGGTGGGGTGTTAATAGTTTATTCATTAAGTTTTGGAGGCGGTCAGCTTCTTTGATAATAATTTGCGTATATTCCTCTAGCGAATGATCATCTAATTCTTTTTCCAGTAATTGTGCAGCTCCTCTTAATCCCCCTAGAGGATTTCTGATTTCATGTGCTAAATTTCTTAATAATTCAGAATTTGCTTGCTGTTGGATAAACATTCTTTCCTCTTTTGCTACTCGAAGATGTTGATCCATTTGAATTAATTCGATAATAAAGTCACCTGGACCAATATGTAATTGGCTTATGGTTAGTGTCACGCAAATAGTCTTATTTTGTTTGGTCTTAATAAAGTATTCATTTTCACGATAGCTACTTTGTTTTTTTGCAGCAGAATTCAATGCTGATTTAAAAAATTCTCGATCTTCAAAAAATATTTCTATGTTCTGATTATGAGCCTGACCATGACTTAGTTCTAATAGAACCTCTGCACTAGGGTTTAAATATATAATTTTTAAACTTTTATCGAAAACAATGGTAGCCGTGGCTAATTGCTCTAGCCCTTGGTAATTTTTATGAAGTAATGGTCTTATCATTTTTTTATTCTCACAATCTTATTAAAGCAAAAATCGAGCCAAATTTAATTATTACGAATAAACCCTGGTAATAGGGCATCTCTTTTAATTTACAATTAAACTTTGCACTATTGTTGTGCAATTTTTTTTTAAGTAAAAAAAGGGTGAGCTTAATACCCACCCCTAAGTAAAATTTTTACAGACTATAATACATATCAAACTCAACTGGATGAGGAGTCATTCTTAGTCTAGTAACTTCTTCCATTTTAAGGTCAATAAAGCTATCTAGAAAATCATCGCTAAAAACTCCACCAGCAGTTAGAAATTTTCGATCAACTTTCAGTGCATCAAGAGCCTCTGGCAAGGTAGCTGCAACTTGAGGTATCTTTGCTTCTTCTTTAGCAGTTAAATCATATAGATCTTTGACTGCAGCTTCGCCTGGATAAATTTTATTTTGAATGCCATCAAGACCTGCCATCATCAATGCACTAAATGCCAAGTATGGATTAGCAGTGGGGTCAGGGAAACGAACTTCGATTCGTCGAGCTTTGTCAGAACTTACAAATGGAATCCTAATTGCAGCAGATCTATTTTTTGCTGAATAGGCTAGCATTACTGGGGCTTCAAATCCTGGGACTAATCTTTTATAAGAATTAGTTGATGGATTGGTAAGAGCATTTAGTGCTTTGCCATGTTTGATAATTCCACCAATATAATAAAGAGCCATATCACTTAATCCTGCATATTTCTTACCTGCAAATAAATTTTTGCCACCTTTCCAGATTGATTGGTGAACATGCATCCCAGAACCATTATCATTAAGTACAGGCTTAGGCATAAATGTAGCTGTTTTTCCAAAATTGTGAGCAGTATTCATGACCACATATTTTAGAATTTGTGTCCAATCAGCTCTTTGTGTGAGAGAAGAAAATTTTGTGCCTATTTCATTTTGTCCAGAACCACCAACCTCATGATGATGAACTTCTACAGGAACTCCCATCTCCTCAAGTGTAAGACACATTGCAGAGCGAAGATCTTGAAGGGAATCTACCGGTGGTACAGGGAAATAACCACCCTTGACTGCTGGCCGATGACCAACATTACCACCTTCATGTTCAGTATTTGAATCCCATGATGCTTCTTCAGAACTTATTTTTACTGAAGAACCACTCATATTTGAATCCCAGGTTATAGAATCGAAAACAAAAAATTCAGGTTCTGGCCCAAAGTATATAGTGTCACCAATACCTGTTTTCTTTAGGTATTTTTCTGCGCGGTCTGCAATTGTTCTAGGATCACGGTCATAGCCTTTTCCATCAGTAGGGTCGACAACATTACAGGTTAATAGAAGGGTCGGCTCTTCCATAAATGGATCAACATTAGCAGTTTTGGGGTCTGGAAATAGCAACATATCTGATGCATTAATTCCCTTCCATCCAGCGACCGATGATCCATCAAATGCGTGACCATCAGTAAATTTAGTTTTATCAAAAGCAGATACTGGGACTGTTACATGCTGCTCTTTGCCTTTTGTGTCTGTGAATCGTAAGTCAACAAATTTAATGTTGTTACTTTTAATCTTTTTCATTACGTCAGCTACCGACATACTTCACTCCCTGGAAAATTTTTAATATTATTTATTTATTTAATAAGCATAAACTGTGCCAATTATTTAGAACCTAAAATACCTGATTTTTATCTTAAAATACAGTAATTTTAGTCTGTGCGCACTATATTAGAGCATATAGTTATAATTTATGCACTATTTTAGTGCTTTATAATTGAACTCTATTTTTTATTATGGCTTTATAATTAAACAATGACATCAATATCTAAACAATTTGCTGTAATAGGCCATCCAATAAAACATTCACTCTCCCCCCATATTCATTTATTATTTGCAGAACAATTTGATTTACCAATGGTTTATGAGAAATTGGAAGTAGAACTAGAAACTTTATTGAGTAGTTTAGATAAATTTAAAGGTCAGAAATATTCCGGTTTAAATGTCACACTTCCATTAAAGCATGATGCTTACTTGTTATGTCAAGAATTGTCAGAAAAATCTCAGCTCTGTGAATCAGTAAATACGATTAGCATTAGGGATAATCAACTTCATGGAGATACAACTGATGGTGTAGGGTTGATTCGAGATTTGATAAACAATGGCATTAATCTCAATCAAGCTAAAATACTTTTAGTAGGAGCAGGTGGTGCAGCTAATGGAGTTATGGCAGATTTAATTGAATGTTCACCTCCCACACTTCAT
This sequence comes from Methylophilaceae bacterium, assembly GCA_028247015.1. GTDB lineage: Bacteria > Pseudomonadota > Gammaproteobacteria > Burkholderiales > Methylophilaceae > BACL14. The sequence goes on from JAOKFJ010000005.1 coordinate 57,815, forward strand.
CTTACAAATCGAACTATTAAGAAATCGATGTTAATGCAAAGTTATTGGAAGAGTTTTGCAATAAAAAATTCTGTATCGTTGAAGGTCTCTGGAATCGATGGTGAGGATTCTTTTCGTTACGATGTCATAATTAATGCAACCTCAGCAGGATTTTCTAGCAATATATCCCCTATTGAAGACATAATGATCAACAAGGAAACATATTGTTATGACATGACATATAGTGTGGAAACCCCTTTTATGAAGCAAGCAAAAAACATGAATGCAATAGTCTCTGATGGATTGGGTATGCTAATTGAGCAGGCCGCAGAAAGCTTTTATATTTGGCATAAAAAGAAGCCTAAAACGAAAAATATTAAGAGCCAACTAAAAAAATTAAAACTAATTTAAATTTTTCTTAAGCTTCAATAATTATCAGAGGAAATATCTTTTAATTTAGTTTGCAATACCTTAAGGCATGGATTAAGGGAACTGACATCATCAGATTGAATTATCTGAACTGATGGATACCATAAACTATCATTTGTATTCTCACGTTTCATCCAATACCAAAAATGACCTCGACCTTTAGCTAAAAGTAAATATGATTTCTTGCCTAATGAACCTGCTATATGAGCTGTTACATTACTTATAGTAATTATTATGTCGCAACTATCAACTAAGCTAAATAAACCGTCTATATCATTAAATTTATCTAGGTCATTGTAACGATTAATTTGAATATTATTTTCTTCTTCTGCAGCAAAAATTTCCTTCTCATGCTCTCCATATTGAAGGTTTATATATTCAAAGTTATCATCATTACCAATAGCTTTAATAAGATCAGTAAGTTCTAAACTTTTTGTATAGCCTGTAGATTTATTTTGACTATACCAAGAAATTCCAATCCTTTTTTTTACTCTTTTCTTGGAGCTAATACTTTTTGCTAATAGATATTTATCAGGAGATGAAATATCTTTTTCTTCATTAATAAATAAGAATCCTAATCTAAAGATAGCTGCTTGAAAATCAAAGAAAGCTTCAATATTTATGTCATGCGCAACAAAATGAAAGTTTGACTCAGGAAAAGATCTTTTAAATAGTGGTAGTAATCGCTTTTCAACTGCAAAAGTGAATTGGTTTCGATAGTCTTTAAGTTTAGTGATTAATTTAGCAAGACATATTTGATCCCCAATTCCTTGCTCACCATAAAATAGGATACTACTATTATCGTTTCTTCCATCCCATTTTGGTAGTTTCGAATTATAAAATATGTAAGCTAATTTATGTGATCGAAACTGCCCTACTAATAGCCTGTATTCATAATGTGGCCAAGCTTCACGAAACCTCTTTTCTTTAAGAAGCATTATTCCCATAGAGATATTTGCTTGGGTATGGGTTTTATCTATATCAAGAGCTTTTTTTAAATAAAGCTCGTAAAGGGGATAGTTACCGACATTTTGGTATGAAATGGCCAAATTTTGTAATGCTGACGGAGAATTTGGTTTAATTTTTAAAACTTCTTTAAAACAATTAATTGCATCTTTATAGCGCCCATCAGAATAAGCATCATGTGCAATAGCTCTTTTTGTTTCAAGAGATTTAGGAAATTCTTTTGTTAATGTAGCTAATGTTTTTTTTGCATTATCTACGTCATCTATTTTACCAAAAGCTGAGATTAGTTTTATGTATAGATTCTCTTTTTTTACCTTTTTTTTATAAGTGGGACTATTATTTTCATAATTTTTGATCCTCGATTCATGTATCGGGATAGACATATCATGTTTTCCAAGTATGTCATATAGGGAGGCCATCATATCTTCTGCTTCTCTAAATAATGGAGAAGATTTATCAATTTCCCATAAATCTGATAGTGCATTCTTATATTGGTTACATCCCCTATAAGCTTTAGCTCGATTAAATAAAAATTGTTTATTTGGCCATAATTTTATTGCTAATGTATAGGATTGTATTGCCTCATCATATTTTTCTGTTTTATACAAAGAGTTCCCTAAATTATTATAGGCGTCCGAATTTTTATTATTTAAAGCTAAGCTTTCTTTGTAAGCATCAATTGCATTATCAAATTGTTTATCTTCAAAATATGCAATACCAAGATTTTGAAAACAATGATAATTTTTAGAATCTTCTTTAGTTGATTTTTTGAGCTCAACAATTGCGTCTTTATATTGCATTTTTTGAATAAGTAATGTTCCAAGTGCAAAAAGACATTGGGAATTTTTAGGGTTAGTTTTTAGGTATTCCCTGTATTTTTTTTCTGCATTTATCAAGTCATTTTTTTTATGATAATCAACTGCAGATTCAAAGATTTCGTTTGATTTATCCATTCTTTAAATTAAATAAATTCCTTTAAATATTTTCCGGTATAACTTTTTGAATTTTTACAAATTATTTCTGGAGGTCCTTCAGCAATTATCTCACCACCGCCCTCTCCACCGTTAGGCCCAAGATCAACAACCCAGTCCGCAGTTTTTATGACGTCTAAATTATGTTCAATTACTACTAATGTATTACCATTATTTCGTAATTTATGTAATACATCAAGTAATAGTTGAATGTCAGAAAAATGAAGGCCAGTAGTTGGTTCATCCAATATATATAGTGTTTTTCCCGTATCACGTTTTGAAAGTTCTAAGGCTAACTTAACACGTTGTGCCTCACCTCCAGATAAGGTAGTCGCATTTTGCCCAAGCTTAATATAACCTAAACCAACGTCGAGCAATGTTTTCAACTTTCTAGCGATTGTTGGAATTGCTTCAAAAAAATCATATGCTTGTTCAACAGTGAAGCATAAAATTTCATGTATATTTTTTCCTTTATATTTAATGTCTAATGTCTCGCGATTATAGCGATGACTAAAGCAGACATCACATTCGACATAAACGTCTGGTAAGAAATGCATTTCAACGCGAATTACCCCATCTCCTTCACATGCTTCACATCGACCTCCTTTAACATTAAATGAAAAGCGTCCAGGCCCATATCCTCTAGTTCGACTCTCTTGAGTTTTTGCAAATAGATCTCTAATGGGCGTGAATAAACCAGTATAAGTTGCAGGATTTGATCTGGGTGTTCTTCCAATAGGACTTTGATTAACATCAACAACTTTATCAAAAAAATCTAAGCCTTCCATACTTCCATGTGTTGCGGCATCCAGATTACTTCGATACAGATGTTTCGCCATTGCATTGTATAAGGTGTTATTTATTAATGTAGATTTTCCACTGCCAGAAACTCCTGTAATGCAGGTAAATAAACCAATCGGTAAATTTAAATTCACTCCCTTTAGATTATTTCCTGTTGCATTAAGAATTTTAAAAAAATCTTTTCCTGGCACATGACGTTTTTTTGGCACAGGAATTTTTTTTTGCCCACTTAGGTATTGTCCTGTAAGAGATTTTTTATTATTTGCAACTTCTTTAGGTGTCCCTTCAGCAATTATTTCTCCCCCATGAATACCTGCTCCTGGCCCAATATCAACTACATAGTCAGCATTCATAATGGCATCAAAATCATGCTCAACAACAATTACTGTATTTCCTAGATCCCTGAGGTTCTTAAGTGTTTCGAGGAGACGATCATTATCTTTTTGGTGTAAACCAATAGAAGGTTCATCTAAAACATACATAACACCAGTAAGACCACTTCCAATTTGCGAAGCTAGACGTATTCTTTGAGCTTCTCCCCCAGAAAGTGTATCAGCTGATCGTGAGAGAGAAAGATAGTCCAGACCAACATTAATTAGAAAGTGAACTCTATTTTTGATTTCTTGAACAATTTTACTAGCAACCTCAGCTTTAGAACCAGCGAGTGAAAGGGTACTAAAAAATTTATGTGCCTTTCTAAGTGGAAATTCACATATTTCGTGAAGATTATGTTTAGAAATAAGTACATTTCTTGCCTCAAGCCTAAGTCTTGTCCCATTGCAAGAAGGACATGACTGTAAACTTAAATACTTAGAGAGCTCATCTCTTACTGTATTTGAGTCTGTATCTTCATATCTTCTTTTGAAATTATTTATAATTCCTTCGAATGGATGTGTTTTCTTAAATACAGTTCCTCGTTCACTAAAGTAACTAAATTCAATCGATTCTTTTTTACTTCCGTGTAATATCACTTCTTGTATTTTTTTTGGCAAGTTTTCATAAGGGGACTCTAAGTCAAATTTAAAGTGATCTGCTATGCTTTTTAGCATTTGAAAATAAAATTGATTTCGTTTATCCCAGCCTTTGATTGCACCTGAAGCAAGAGAAAGTTGAGGGAAAGCTACTACTCGGTTTATATCAAAGTAATTTTTATTTCCAAGTCCGTCACATTCTGGGCAAGCCCCCATAGGGTTATTAAATGAAAATAACCGAGGCTCAAGTTCTGGAATAGCATATTCACAATGAGGACAAGAAAATTTAGCTGAAAAAAGTTGGGATTCTTCTGTATCCATATTAAAGGCAATGATTTTTCCATTGGCAATCCTGAGTCCCGCTTCAACTGATTCTGTTAACCGTTGCTTAATGTCAGGATGAACTTTAATGCGATCAATCACCACATCTAATTGGTGTTTAATATTTTTTTCTAAGGGAGGAATGTCATCAATTTCATAGATCTTTCCATCTAGCCGAATGCGAATAAATCCTTGTGCTCGTAATTCATCAATTAAATCTAAATGACTTCCTTTCCTGTTATTAATGACTGGAGCCAAAATCATGAGTTTCGTATCAGCTGGATAAGTTAAAATTTGATCAACCATCTGTGAGACTGTTTGTGCTTCAAGTTTAATTTTATGTTCAGGGCAATGTGGATCTCCGGCTCTAGCAAAAAGTAATCTTAAGTAATCATGAATTTCAGTAACAGTACCCACAGTGGAACGAGGATTATGAGATGTAGCTTTTTGTTCAATCGAAATTGCAGGGGAAAGCCCCTCGATAAGATCAACATCAGGCTTGTTCATCCGGTCAAGAAATTGTCTTGCATAGGCTGATAACGACTCAACATAACGGCGCTGGCCTTCAGCATAAAGTGTATCAAATGCAAGAGAAGATTTTCCTGATCCTGATAACCCAGTTATTACAATCAATTTATTTCGCGGTAAATCCAAGGAAATATTTTTTAAATTATGGGTGCGAGCCCCTCTAATTTTAAGGT
>JAOKFJ010000006.1 GCA_028247015.1 Methylophilaceae bacterium
CAAATAAATTACCTATAAAAAACTTAGCCTGCTCAGACGATCTAAATGGTCTTAAATTAATATCTTCTTGTCCATAGAATGGGTGAAGTTTTTTATGCTGATAGGGTATTTGTCTCAGATCCTGTGGGTGACTAGGATAGCCTCCAGGAAATGCTGGTAATTGAATATCTATTGATGGAGCAGTAGTTATATCAGTACTTACAACTTCAGGAATAAGAAAAGGAAGTTTAAATAAAATGTGAGACAGCCTAAATCTCATTTCTCTTTTAGGAGTTTTTTTCTCTCTTGGCGAGTACTCTCGAAATTGGTCAGCAACAATAGTTACCCCCATGGATTCAGCCCCCATACTTTGTCTAACAGCATTAGCAAGCACTAAATAGCTTCCAAAATCACTAGTTGTTGGCGCAAACTTTGTATCATAGTAAACATTTAGTTTCATTTAATTTTATTCATTTATAAATCTAGCGTTTTGAGAATTATATCAGCGTCATCGGCTTCCCAAATTAAATGTTGATTATGGGCGGCCCATTTTAAATCATCTCCATAATCTAGCAATTTTGTGATTTTATGATTTTCTACAGTGGTTAGATGTGTCTCAGATACCCACTTAAATATAATATAAGGGCAGTCTGAATGTGCTATCGTAGTAATAGATCCAGCGTTAATCATTAAATTATTAATCGCTTTTTCTGCTAGCGCTAATCTCAAATCATGATCAAATGCTGCGGGTTCAAATACTTCCCAATCGTATTTGGAGAAAAGCCTGTTCATAACACAGTCTTCAAAATCAGGAATTACTATAGGTCTAAATTTTAATCTTTTTAATTCTTGGTAGACCTTATACCATTCATCTAAATTAGAGTTTCTTGATGCTAAATTATAGGATGTTCTAAGGTGTATCGCCATAACATTATCGCCAAATAAATTATCTATAAAAAACTTAGCCTGCTCAGATGCTTTAAATGGCCTCAAGTTAAGATCTTCTTGCCCATAGAATTGATGAAGATAACTGTCGTTGTAAGGTATTTTATGGCGGGCCCATTTTGAATCCTCTAGATTACTAGGAGGATAGCCTCTAGGGAATGATGGTGATTTAGTTTTAGTTAGTGGGCCAGTAGTTACATCAACACTATCAACTTCTGGGATAAGAAAAGGGAGCCTGGATAAAATATGATTTACTTTAAATTTCATTTCAAATTGTGGACGGACATTTTCTCTTTGTGTCCGCTTTCTGTATTCTTCAGCCACGATATTTACGCCCATCAATTCAGCACCCATTTTTTGTCTCATTATATTACCAAGCACTAAAAACGTGGCGAAATTGAAGGTTGCTGGCGCATACTTTAAATCATAGTAAATATTTAGGCGCATCAAATGTCCTGTTACAGTGAGTTATTTTTAGAAAAATCAAAGCCTTTGATGGTATTAGAGAATCCCTCACATATATTTCCTCCACCATCAACGACCAATATTTGGCCCGTAATGTAAGATGATTTTTTAGAACAAAGAAAAGCTACTGCCTGTGCGATTTCTTTAGTCTTTGCTGGGCGTCCAAGGGGGATTACTTCTTTTACCAGCGCCTTATGCGCTAAATTATCTGAAAGTTTAGGCCCTTCGTCTCGGTCTACTAGTCCAGGAGAAACTGCGTTAACTCTAATTCCCTCACTCCCAAAACGAACTGCAAGCCAACGAGTTAAGTGATTCAATCCTGCTTTAGAAACATGATAAGGCCAAGAGATAGAACCTATTTGCTCACCTAAAACGGATGAGATATTAACAATCGCTCCCTGACCGCTCATTTTTAAGTGTTTGCTAGCAGCATCAGCTAATATTGCTGGTGCATTCAATACAATATTTTGATGGATATCCCAATCAGCATCAGTTATGTTCCCCGCCTTGCTCTTATCCCTACTAGGAGCGGCATTGTTTACTAAAATATCAAGGCCTCCAAGTTTATCAACGGCAGTATTTATAATCTGTTGACAAGCCTCTTTAGTTCCTATGTCTGAACAAATTTTTACTGCGCTCCCACCAAGTTTAAGAATTTTTTTTATCACTTTATCAATGCTATTTTCATTATGATCAACCACAGCTACAATTGCACCTTCCAAGGCTAGTTCTAGACAGATACCCTCTCCAATCCCTCTTCCTCCTCCAGTGACTATAGCTCGCATACCTTGTAAGGATTGTGTTTTTATTTCATTCGTCATATTTTCATTTCTCTTAATTAATTTATTGTGGTCTAGAGGGACGAATTTCAACCCAATTTACGTTCGCTCTCGAATCAGATGCAATGACATCGGCAACTACTTTCGCAACATCAATTGGAGACAAGAACCAATCTTGAGGCTCTGAACCTCCAAATCCAGTAGACACTATGCCAGGAGCCACTAAACTAACTCTTACCCCATATTGATTTAAATCTAAAAATAATGCCTCAGTAAAGCCTTGGAGACCAAATTTTGTAGTGTTGTAACCAGTACCACCGGCGTATGCATAGCGACCGGAGCGGCTTCCTAGGTTAACAATGTCTGAAATTTTATTTTCTTTAAGCCACGGCAATGTAGCCCGACAACAATTATAAACGCCTGTGAGATTTGTGTTGATAATCTCAGCCCATTGATCTGGGGCAATTTCCTCAAACGGAGTGACGAAACCAATCCCAGCATTATTTACTAACACGTCAATATTATCAAAATGATCTACTGATTTTTTAATCATTTCCTCTACTGATGCAAGTGAGCCAACATCACATACTGAGCCGCAAACTCTTTCATTCCCAAAAAGTGCGGATAGGTCCTTTAATACTTTATTTAAATTTATTTCATCTCGACCACAAATGAATACATTATGTCCACGCTCTAGAAATTCACGGGCAATTGCTAATCCAATTCCTTGGGTTGAGCCTGTAATAATTGCATTTCTAGATTTTTTTGGTTGCATCTATAACTTCAATTAATTATAAAATATTAAATCAAGCTGGTTGTGCATGGCGGAAGATTCTATAAACATGTGGATAGCGCATTAACATCTTTCCTAGACCGTCATGTATTTTGCCAAATTCTTTAATGTAGCCATCAATTTTCTCATGCTGCTGAGAGGAGTGAGAGATTTTAAATTTTGTAGGAGCTTTTAGTTTTATTTCTTTGGCTATTAATTTAAATCCAGATTCTTCAAGTGCCTTAAAGTCAAAATTAAAACTTTCTATAAATACATCTTCGTTACCCATTAAGTTTATTTTACGTAAGTGACTAAAGCGACATGCCTCATCTAAGTATTTTTCAGTTTCTGGCTCTAATATATTTAATTCAGCAAGCCAACTCTTCATTTCACTGAAAAGAATACTGTTTATCTGATCGAATAAAACCATAAAGCCGGTAGCCTTACCCATTGACATTTCATTGGTGCCTTTTTCATCAGCAATTAGATGGTCAATATTTTTAGTAGCAGAAATCTCAAGCTCATCTCTGGTGCTCCATAGTCGGTCAGTAAGACCCTCTCTAAAGTCGTCATACATCTTACAAATATCATCTCCATAGTTACGTCGATTTTCATAAAAACGAAGAATAAAATCAAACCATGATAGCTTGGCTGTTTCGCAATATGATTGAAGCTCTTCATAGACTCTTCCGTTATGAAGTAACTCAACGGTAAAATCTAATTCACGAGCCCTCAAATAATCTTCAAAGGGCAGGGTGTTGTGTTCGTATAATATTTCTTCTGATTCCACGGCAACAAAAGTATTCCCAGCAAGACTATAGCGACCAAAAGATCGAGGCATAATTCGGTGTTTTGATTTTATTGCATATTTTCTTCGGCTTGAAGGCGTATTCAGTTCTGTTTGATGCAACATGATTAGCTGGTACATTCTGATGTTATCAAAATTAGCATTCACACAATCTCTTAAGCTATTAAGATGACTTTCGAAACTGTCACCAGGAAGGCCTAGGATAATCTCACTGTAGGTTCCTGCCTCAGCTTTGTTAGCAAGTTTTCCGGCGGAACTAAGCTTTTCAATTGAGATGTTTGACCGTTTAACATTCGCTAGAACATTAGGATCAGTAGATTGAAGGGATGCGGCCATATTTAATGCCCCATCTAACATTTTCGCAATACTAATAACACGATCTTTTTGATTTTTCCCTGTCGAGACATGAACGTATTTTGGATAGTCATATTCTTTTTGCAGCTCTACTAATATTTCAGCTTTTTGAATATCTTGTTTAAACATACCAAAATTAGCGTCGGATATATATAGATCAGAAGGGCCACAGATACGTTTAGCAATATAATGAAGTTCTTGTTTTAATGTTTCTTGTCGTTGTTCGACTATATTATAGTAGGGCGCACCTTCGGTGCAAAAACTGCAACTAAATGGACAGCCACGTGTGGTGTGAATCATAGGACCTAAACTTTCATCAAAGAATTTATCCATTAAACCCATAAGGTAAGGGGATGGGATATCTTCTATTGCCAGTCGAGGAAGGTTGGGCCCAATAATAACTTGTCCATCTTCTGAGTAATGACAATTTGGAATTTTTTCCTTATTTGACTTTATTGCTTTAACCGACATATTATTTAAAAGTAATTTTTCAAGAAGCTTAAGAAATGCATCTTCTCCTTCTCGTGCAATATAAAAATCAATTAGATTATATTTTTCCCAAAAATCATTAATCTCTTCATCCTCTAGTCCGTAATTTGGCCCTCCAAAAATTACAGTTATTTCAGGATAAAGTTCTTTGATTATTTTTGTATATTGATATCCAAGGTGAAAGTTCCATGAATAATTTGCAAAAGCAACTATATCTGGTTTTCTTTTTTCCATCGCAGAACTAAAATCTTCTGGATATTTAAAAAGCTCAACCTCAAAATCATCTGGTCGCTTATTAATTAAATATGCAGCAATTAAGCCTATAGAAAGGGGGAACACGTTGGAGGATAAAACTAAGCCTCTATGAGTCAAATCTGCAAGATAAACTAGTTTTTTAGATGACATAGGAGTAACTAGCCTTTTATAAAAATAGGACTTTTACAAAGTTTCATTGTTATATTAGTAAGCTTCATTATATTTTAATAGCCCTCATGTCATCTATTATACATTTTGGTGGGATTTTATCACTATAATCAACCTATTACCTTGGGTTTTGTAAGGTATTTATACGAATAGGTATTTCGATCATAAATTAAATAAATAGACCAACCAATATATTAAGAGGATTCATTCATATAATAAACATACTAGGTGGAATTTCTGCAGCATTGTTTCGCTATCTAAATTATCCAGTAAATAGCCAAATTTAGTAACAATTAATTATTAACTCGATCGAGCACCTACTAAATCGGTAGGATCTATAAAAAGATAAATATTACTTTCCTTTTTTAGTATTTTTTAGCTCGATGTTTCTAAATTCTAGAACAGTCATTACCGCACCAACTATTGCAAGGACAAAACAAAAGAAACCAACAAAGAATAATAATGGATCTTCCATGATTAATCTTTCCTAGCTATTAATTTGAAGTAAATAGCAAAAGTTAAAATTGATGGGATCCACGTTGCTGTAAATAATGCTTCTTCCTTGTTGCCGACGCTAAACCAAAGATAAGAAGTTGTTATAAATGCAACTGCTACTGAAATTAAAATACATATGTCTGCTGTTTTTATCATAATTAAACCTTTATTTAAAAATTAATCTTCATTCCAAAAAGCCCACGAAGCTATTAATAAGAGAATCACTGCCAACGATGCATGCGCTCTTAAACTTGTTTCTTGGGGTAGCTCTATTAAAAATGGGACTATATCAATCATGCCGAGTACAAGCCAAATTACCGCTAATATTGCTAGGAAAATTGCAACCTGCCCAATTTTTCTTTTCATATAATCCTTTTTTTGTTAGGTAAATAAGCATTAAATTAGCTTGCTAACAATAAGTAAGCTAATTAAACAGTGTAAGAGTATGCTTGAGGTATATTTGATGTCAAGCCAAATATCGTGATTTTTTAATTGTATTTTCGAGTGAACTTTCTCAAGATATTTGCTATATAACCTTCAGTATATAAAAGCGCTATCAATATTAATATAATTAACACACTTGGTTTCTCTAGGAACAGCTCAGACTCAATTTTTTTTCTTGGCTTATTTTTTAAAATAGAATTTATAAACTTGTTAGAGAGATCTCCTTTGAGATATTTTGCGTTTATCTGGCCTGTAATTTCCAAAAGATAATCTTCATATAATTTTGATAAATAACGGTCATATTCTGCAGACGCTACAGAAGGGTCAGGATCGTCTTTGCCGCTGTCAATATTTCTTGAGCCTGTCGCACCGGGTAATGAATCATAGATATCTGATCCCCAATAACCAACTAGCATATTTCTAGAGTTATATCTTGGAACAGGAACTTGCTTATCCCCTCCAACCCCAATAAAAATTATTTCACCTCCTAAATTAAAATTATCAAGATTAACTCTATTTATTGCATTAACTTTAGGTGCCTCATCGCCGTCTGTAAAGAAAAGTATTTTAGATGGAAAATTTAGACTATCTTGCATTTTGGCTGCAGATTTAATTCCGAAGGTAATTCTTGAATTACCTTTCCAAGCCATTCTCCATTCAAGTTTATCTATAGTATCTATAAGCTCATCATAATTTTTACATTTCTCTACAGGCTCGACTATAGAGGCAACATTATCAGCAGCAAATATATTGATGCTAAAAAAACTTCCACATTCAGAAGTGTTGATAATTTTTTTGAGTAATACTTTGGTGTACTCCATCCTAGAAATTTTTTTATCCATGTAAGTTAAATCCTCAGCATTCATAGATTGACTGACATCAACTAATAGCATGTAACTTGTGATGGATTTCTTTAGCTTAACAACTGGGTTATTAATCGCTATCAGACAAAGAAGGACGCTGATTAAAAGAACCAGTAATTCTTTCTTTTGAATAATTAAACTAATTAATTTTGATTTCATGGTAGACCTATTGGAATATTACTTAATTCCTGAACGGCTTGTTCAGAAATAATCTTTGAAGGCTCCTTTGGCATAGACGAATACAAAATACTTAAATTAAACTTTGCTAAATCATTTTGAGGGTTTATTACGAGAGTCTTCTCGAAGGCAATTGTAGCGCTTTGTAACTTTTGAAAGTTTTCTATTGTCAGTTTTCCATCGTCACTGAGTGGCTTGGAGAGTGCATCTTGTAAGTAAACGGTTCCAATATTAAAATAGATAACGTCAATAATTGAAGTACTAGGATATTGTTTGAGAAGTACATTATATTTTTCTATTGCATTTTCATACTCACCCTGCTTACCTAATAGATAAGCAGAGGAATATAAACTTAGCTCTTCATATTTATCATTAGTGACTAACTCATCGTTATTTATTTTATTATTAATTTCACGTAATTCTTGAATGTTATTAAATTTATTTACAGCAAGAAATATTGATATTGTTAATATAGAAATAAAGAAAATGCTATTCAAGTTCAATATTTTTTTTAATAGAAACATATGCTATATCCTAAAATTCTTAATTATGATTAAAGTCATCAGTAGGGCTAATAATATTTTTAAAAGTAATGGATTATAATTTTTTCCAGGTATATCTTTTTCAATTTTAATTGGTCTTTTCTCTTTCGAGTCGATATCTTTTATTGCCCCTGATAGAGCGTCTGGGTTCTCTGCCTCATAAGCTTTGTATTCAGTATTAAGAGATTTAAAGAATGAATCTAATTTAATGACCGTTGGCTCCCGTCCCTCTAAATAAGTATTACCAGAAAATAAACTCACATCATTTGGCTCTTTTATAATTATCCAATAAAAATTAATTTTTTTCTCAGAAAAAATTGTGGCTATTTTATTTTTTACTCTTTTTGAAATTTTACCTGCACCATCAGATAGTAATACCAATGCCTGAGAACCTGTAGTTTCAATTTCATTAAACATGAACAAGCCAGAACTAATACCTGAGCCAATATTTGTTTGATTTACTGAGGAGCGAGTAGCTGCATCAATCGCAGCGTAGGTATAGCTTCTATTTTTTGTTATTTTAGATCCGTATAAGGCTGAATTAGAAAACCCAACAATACCGATCATATCCAATGGCCTCTTTTGAATAAAGTCCTTTAAAATTCTTCTTGTGGCAAGTGACTTTATCTCAGTTATATTTTCATTGTCGCCTCCAATAAAAGGTTTTGACATACTCACACTCCTGTCAATAACAAAAACTAGTTGAGCACCTTTACCCACCTGAGTAATAGTAGAAGATTTAGCCCATGGATTGGCAAGTATTAGGATTAAAATAACTATAATTAAAGACATGATGATTTTAGTTAGCACATTAATTTTTTTTGAAAAATTATCTTCATGAAATATATTAATATTACTAATTAGAAATTTATCAGAGACTGAGATTAGAAAAGGTAAGCAGGCGAGTGGAAGTAAAAGAAGCCAATATGGACTTATGAAGCTCATCTAAATTTTTCTTTCTATTGTTCTAAGAATTTTTGTAAAGCTATAAATTTCATTAAATCTTATTTTAGTAAAAAATGTTTTTGATGAATATATTTCAATGGAAGAAAGATTAATAAAAATCTTAATTGCACCTTTGATTTCTTGGTACTTAATATTTTCGGAAATTATTTTCTCGTAATTCGAACTGTCTATATTCTGTTTGAATGATCTGTTAAATGCATCAGTTAAAATTAAAATCGATTCAACATAGTTTTCTTTTACATTTTTTTTATGCAATTTTTTTATTTTTCTGTGTGCTTTTGCAAAGGGCCCATTCATTCTTTTTAATAGAGGGATGTCTATATTTTTATATAAAAGAATTAATATTGTTAATAAAATGACCCCACATAATATGTATAAATGTTTCATTTCAATATCGGTAACATCAGGTTTTTTTTGTTCGATAGAATTCAGTAAAATATCATTGAGCTTCGAATCAGCTACTCTTGTATACCAGTATAATTTTTTTGGCATTAAAACATTATCATCATTTATTTTATATTTGTGGGTTGGAAGTGTGAAATTTCCACTTCCGGTTTTTTGAAAAGTTTGATAAATGATTTTATTTGTAAATATATACTTACCCGCTTTTTGTTCAATGTTATTTGATTGGCTAATAAATTTTAAATCTTTATTTTTTTTTATGATTAACTCGGGAGTCTGCATAAATTTTTTATTTATAATTATTTTATCTTGAACAACTATAAGGTCACCTAGTTGAAAGCCATACTTAATATTTACAATTGAATTACTCTTTTCATAATTTGCTGCAGAAGCAATAAAAGCAATTAATATTAGGCTACAGAAAAGGAAGATTTTTTTCATATATATGTACTCATGAAGTATTTTTGTATACTTTCAATATCAATATATTCATTTATAACTATCTGCTTTAATTGTTTTTTTGAAAAAATTTGAAATATTTCTTCTTTTGTATTCTTATAATCTTCTAATATTTTTTCCTTAATACTTGGCCTTAGAAATACTTCATGCTCTAAATCTAATTCTGAGTCTATAAACTTTCTAAAGCCATACTTTGGCAGCTTTTTAATTTCACCTTCAGAAGAAATAAATAAAGGTATTACGTGATGATTTGATAGATGATTTAGTATTTTTTCAATCTTATCAGATGGATAATGAAAATCAGATACCCAAAAGATGAGAGATTTTTCTTCGGGTAAGTATTTATTTATATCCTCCGCAGCATTACTGGATGACTTATCTGAATTAAATTCAATAGCATCTATCCATTGATTAATATATTCAAGGTTATCTCCAGGCTCCAGGATAAAATTATTACTGATCATATCGTTATAGCAAAGCATACTAAATCTATCCCCTTGCTCTATTGCCGAGGCAGAAATTATTTTTGATAAATCTTTAATAATCGTGTTATTTTTTTTATCTACAGACATTGAGCTAGAGATATCACATAAAGCAATTAAATTAATTGGGTTGTTTAAATTGTATGTTTTTACGTATATATTTTCGTTGGGGTCAGTAATCGAATTTTTAATATCAATCCGAGTTAAATCAGGGTGATCATTAAAGTTTTTTGATCCACTATACTCAAAGTCATTACCTATTTTAGAGCTTAGATTATTCCCGTATTTATTATTCCGTGAGCGCCAAGACACAGAGTAGGAAAATGGAGTTGTTTTCAATTTATTTCTATCCTAATTCTGGTGTTGGTACTTTTAATAGAATCTCATTTGAAAATTCTCTGAGTAATTCTATTCTGTTATTCTCATATATTCGACTGAGGACTAACCTATGCGCCATAACTTCATGAAAAATTTCATTTATATCGATAGGCTCAATATATGTTCTATTGTTTAACCATGCATTAACTTTGGCTGCTTTAATGAGCATAATCATTCCTCTTGGACTTGCTCCAGCAATAATGAAATCATCTATATCTACATCTTTAATGTTGATACCGAATTTCTTAGGGTTCTCAGTAGCTAGCCATAAATTCTCAACATAGTTTTTTATATGATCGCTAGCTTGGATAGCATCTTGGATTGAGTCAGATACTTCATTTAACTCTTTGCAGTCAAATTTAGGGGATGGTATAGCCTCTACTAATTTTGCGGTATTTTGAAATTTACTTTCAAAGATTATTGAATCACGTAACTTCTTATCCTTGGGTGCTTGAATTGAGATTTCCATCATAAATCTATCCCTAGCAGCCGCAGGCAGCTCAAATGTTTCATTCTTTTCCACTTGATTACGATCTGCAAAAACTACCATATGAGGTAAAAAAACATCCTTATTAAAAGCGCTAATTGATTTTTCTGCCATTGCCCTCAAAAGCAAGGAATGAACTTGTGGCCTTGCCCTGTTAATTTCATTAAAAAAGAAAATTGATAAATCTTCACCTTTTTTAAGAATGGGACCATTTGATATGCTAGGTTTTCCTTGGCTATTTATAGAGGCATGATAAATAATATCATTTGGCATTAAATCAACTGTTCCTTCTACTCGCTCATATTCTCCGCCAATTAGTTTTGTGATAATTTGTAAAAGAGTTGTTTTTCCAACACCAACCCCTCCTTCTAGCAAGACATGCCCCCTTGCGAATAGACTAATTATGATAAGTTTTACTGCTTTTTCTTGGCCCAGAATAATATTATTAGCATCTGTTTGAATTTTTTTTGCATAACTTCGCCAATCTTCAACTGCTGATAAAATTTTTTTTTCTGGTCCATAACTAGGAGTTAGTAATTTATTTGTTGAGTTAGTTTTCATATTTTTTTATTAAAACTTTTGTAAGAAATTTCAACAACTATTATAGGAGTATTTGAATAAAATAGAACTAAATTTTTTTTTAAAAACGCCTCTTAATATATTATAATTTATGATGTATAATTTATAATTAGTATGCGAACAGATATATCTTTACTTAACATTTTTTTTAATCACGTAATATTTTAATTTAAACAGGGGAGTTTTATTATGTTAGATCCAAATGATTTTGTCGGGGTAAGTTTTTGGCTATTATCCGCGGCAATGGTAGCTGCAACGTTTTTTTTCTGGGTAGAAAGAGATAGAGCTGAAGGTAAATGGAAAACATCACTTACAGTTGCTGCAATGGTTACAGGTATAGCAGCGATTCATTATTTCTACATGAGAGGAGTATGGATAGATACAGGTGCTTCACCTACGGTATTTAGATATGTAGATTGGCTATTAACAGTGCCACTACAAATTGTTGAGTTTTATTTAATATTAGCTGCTATTGCAGTTGTAGCGATATCAGTATTTTGGCGTTTACTAATTGCATCAGTAGTTATGCTTGTAGCTGGTTACCTAGGCGAAGTTGGTACTGTAGGCCTGTGGTCTGGTTTCACAGTAGGTATGATAGCTTGGCTATACATCATCTACGAAGTATTTGCAGGTGAAGCTAGTAAAATTAGTGCAAGTAAAGGTACTGCCGCAAGTAAAAAAGCATTTAATGCTTTAAGACTCATCGTTACTGTTGGTTGGTCTATATATCCAATAGGGTATTTCCTTGGTTACACTGGAAGTGCAGATGCAGGTACTTTAAATTTAGTCTATAACCTAGCTGACTTTGTTAATAAGATAGCATTTGGTGTAGTTATATGGGCAGCAGCAACATCAGGTTCAAAAGCTACTAGATAAAGTCTTTGGAACTCGAGTATTAGTTTTTTAAAAAACGCGTCAGGAATGACGCGTTTTTTTTTAAAGTTAGAAATTAGGAGATAAGATGGAAGTAGTAGATTTCAACTTAATATATAACTCATTGTCTTTTGCTATAGCAGCTTTTGGTGCAAGCACAGTTTTCTTTTTTGCACAGCGCTCCCAAGTAGCTCCTGCATATAAAACAGCTCTCACATTGTCTGGTTTAGTTTGCCTAATTGCTTTTTATCATCACTTAAGAATGTTTGAAAGTTTCAATAATGCTTATACCTTAGTCTATGGTGAGATTATTGTATCGGGTATTCGTTTTGATGTTACTTACCGATATCTCAGTTGGTTATTGACTGTTCCTTTACTATTACTTCAATTAGTACTTGTGATGCGCTTAAGCAAAGAGGAAACATATTCTAGGGGAATAAAGTTAGTATTTGCGGCAATATTGATGCTTCTATTAGGCTATCTTGGAGAAGGGTCGGTTACTTTTAGCCAGCTAGGTGATCGATGGGTCTATTGGTTACTTGCGATGATTCCATTCTTATATATTCTTTATAATTTAGTAATAGCTTTAGCACCTTTAATTTTAAAGCAACCAAAAAGCGTTCAAAATTTGATAAGCAATACAAGATGGCTACTTATTATTTCGTGGGCTTTTTACCCAATCATATATTTATTTCCAATGATTAACCAAGAAGCTTCTTACGTAGGAATCCAAGTAGGCTATACATTAGCTGATGTATTATCAATTGGTATTTTTGGTGTGATGATTTATATGATTGCCCAACGCAAATCAGATGCAGGGGCATAATCAGATTGAAATTATTGAATAAAAAAAGATGGCTTTGTAGAAGGTTTTTATAGTTGAATAAGATTATGAAAATTTTTTTAGGAAACGAATCTTTTACACCGCCTGAAGCAAATAAATTTTTAGATGTAGTTAAAAATGAATTTGCCAAAAGCTTTGAAGTGGAAGACAAATTTTTATCTGCTTGGTTACATCATCATGGAGAATCTCAAGGTAAATGGCTGCGAGCAAGACTTGCATTAGCAGCAGGGGGGTTGTTAGGTTTATCCAGTCAAACATCTATAAATTGGGCGGTAGTATGTGAATTAATCCACAGTGCATCCTTACTTCACGATGATGTATGCGATCAGGATTCTCTTAGAAGAGGACAAAGTAGTGTTTGGAAAGCATACGGCATTTCTGCAGCTATTTGCACAGGCGATTATTTAATTGCTGAATCATTTAGGAAGATTACTGAAATTGAGGAAGGGTGGCACCAAACAATTTTATTGAAATTATTATCTTGTTCAGTTAAGGAGATAATTTTTGGACAATCTAAAGATGTTAGTTTCGATGTACTTGATATGTCATGGGATGAATATATGAAAATGGTAATAAATAAAACGTCTCCGTTTATAGCACTACCAATGATGGGGATGTTCAAATGCAAAGAATGTTCAATTGATGAATGTAATGGGCTTCAAGAAGCATCAAATTATTTAGGTTTGTCCTATCAGTATCTAAATGACGTTGAGAATTTAGTAGGGATTAACCAAGATATTTTTTCTGATATATATAAAGGTCATCCAAATGGGATGCTAATTAATATTCTAGAAAAGTTAGATCTAGAGAATAAGTTAAAAATAAAAGAAGAGCCAAAACTACTAATTAACTATATTAATAAAAAATCTATTCGGGAGCAAAAAAGTAATATAAATAATTTACTTGAAGATGCAAGAAATCAATTCCATAGAGTCCCTATGGTAGTTCAGCCTGTTTTGGTATCAATTGAAGATGAAATTAATGACAGACTAGAAAGTCTTATGGAAGAAGAATAGTGAAGACTGTAGCAATTATTGGTGGTGGTTTAGGTGGAATAGCGTCAGCAATTCGGTTTAAATCTAGAGGTTATGAGGTCTCCTTATATGAAAGGTTAGATGAGCTTGGTGGACGCGCTCAAAAATTTAGTAAAGATGGCTACCTTCACGATGCAGGACCAACAGTTATAACAGCACCTTACTTATTCAAAGAATTGTTTTCTCTTCTAAATGAAAATATAGATAATTATGTAACATTCAAACCATTAGATCCTTGGTATAGATTTTATTTTAATGATGGAACAGGATTTGATTACGGACCTGACAGAAGAAAAATGCTTGAACAGATTGATCAAATATCCCCGAAAGATGTTGATGGTTATTTGAGGATGCTTAAAAGAGCTGAGGAAATATTTGAGCTAGGTTACGAGAGACTTGCTAGTGAACCATTTAATAAGATTTTTAAAATGGTACGGTATGGGCCAGATATTATAAGGTTAGGAGGATACAAATCAGTTTACGGTTTTGTTTCTAAATACTTAGAGCACCCCAATTTAAGGCAAGCATTTTCAATTCAACCACTTTTAGTTGGAGGCAATCCTTTTACGACATCTTCAATATATGCCTTGATTCATGCATTAGAGCAAAAGTGGGGGATATCATTTGCAATGGGAGGAACTAATCACTTAGTTAAAGAGTTAAAGAATCTCATGGAAAGACATGGCGTAAATATTCATTATGAGCATGACGTTGATGAATTTATTACCAATAAAAATTCAGTAAAAAGTATTAAGTTTTTAAATGGAAAAGAAGTAACAGCCGATATTATTGTAAGTAATGCTGATCCAATTCAGGTAAATAGTGAATTTCTTAGAAATAGTAAAATATCATGGCATAACCAGATACTTAAAAAATATGCTAAACATTCAATGGGTCTATTTGTATTATTTTTTGGATCAAAAAAACAATATAAAAATGTTGCGCACCATACAATTTGGATGGGACCCAGATATAAAGAACTACTAGAAGATATTTTTGACAGGCATCACTTGGCGGATGATTTCTCTATATATCTTCATAGACCGACAGCTACTGACTCTTCATTTGCTCCAGAAGGTCATGATTCATACTATGCGCTAGTCCCAGTTCCAAATTTAAAGGGAAATTATAATTGGAATGAAATTAAGGATAGCTTTTCTGAAAAGATATTAGGCTCATTGGATAAAACTATAATGCCAGGAATTTTGACAAATGCTGTTTGTAAATTTAGCATGACTCCAATAGATTTTAAAAATAATTATAGAACACCCTATGGAAGTGGTTTCTCTATAGCACCAATTTTGACTCAATCTGCATGGTTTAGGACACACAACCAGGACGATAAATATAAAAATTTGTATTATGTTGGTGCCGGGACTCATCCAGGAGCTGGGATACCTGGCGTATTAAATTCTGCAAAAGTAGTCGATAATATAATTCACCCATGAAAAAGCAATCTCATATTATCCAAAAATATGGCAAGACTTTTTACTGGGCGTCTTTTTTTCTTGAAAAAAAGATCAAATTAAGATTATTTTCAATATATGCCTTTTGCAGAAAAATTGATGACATAGTAGACAACAATAAAAAAGAACTAAATATAGATCTTAAAAAAAATTTTTATAAAAAAATAGAAGGCTTTATAGGACTAGAAAAAAAATTTAATCCATCAAAAGAAATAACTAAACAGTTTATATTAGGACAAAAAAGTGATTTGTCTCATAAACAACCAAGGTCAATTAATGAACTAACTATCTACTGCTATAGAGTTGCGGGTATTGTTGGATTAATGGTGTGTGATGCATTAGAAGTAAAGAATAGTAATATAAGGCGATATGCAATCGATTTAGGTATAGCAATGCAATTAACAAATATTTCCAGAGATATAAAAGAGGATTCAGCAATGGGAAGAGTATATTTGCCAAAGAATCTAGTCGGAAGGTTACTAGCTGATGAGGTAAATAGCCCTAATAAAGCTACATATAATAAAATTAAAGCATGTCAAAACACGCTGTTAAAATTAGCTGACAAGTATTATGCTAGTGCAGATTTGGCAATCCCATTTTTGCCAGGTAGAACATCACTAGCAATAAAAATAGCATCTAAGCTCTACCAAGCTATTGGTAAAAAGATTATCAATAAGGATGTTTCATATTTAAAAGGTAGGGTATTTGTTACTAAATATGAAAAATTAAGAATAACCTTAGCCAATATTTTTTCAATAACAAATAATCATACTGCGCTAAAAGCCCATAATAAGAAATTACATACTTCTATTACGAATTTACCAGGAGCACATTAAATTGAATAAAAGTTTTGATATTGTAGTTATAGGCGCAGGACTTTCAAGCTTAATGTTCTTATCAAGATATATTATTAAAAACAAAAATCAGTCTATTTTATTGATTGAAAAAAGAATTAAAAAAAATATTAATCAGACTTTTTGTATTTGGCAGGGCCCTGATCTAATTGATATAAAAAAAATATACAATTTAAAAGCAAGACATGCCTGGAATAAGATTCGTGTCTCATATGCTGATGAAATTGTTGATAAAGATATTAGTCCATACTCCTATGAATGTTTTGATGGCAAAGAGACGCTTAAAAATCTCTTAAATCAATGCAAAGATAAAATTACATTTAAGCAAGGGTTAGATGTAAAAAAAATTAAGAATAATAAGGGTTCAATTGAGATTATTACTAATAAGGGCTCTATATATACTAAATATGTAATTGATAGCCGAAATAAAATTTCAAATAAACAGTATAAATCTGCACCTAGTATTCGTCAGGCCTTTATTGGCAATGAAATAATAACTGAAGAAGAAAAATTTAATTCTGACGTGCTTACATTGATGGAGTTCTCTAATAATACAAAAGATATCGAGTTTACATATACCCTCCCTTTTTCAAATAAAAATGCATTAGTAGAGACTACATTATTTACCAAGAACCCATCTTTTACTCATATTCAAAAATTACATAATCAGCTACTTTTAAAATATAAGAAATTCCGATCTATAAAAAAAGAATCGGGAGTTTTACCAATGATTTTATCAAGAGAATCTATAGATAATAATAATATACCAATTGGCTTGTCTGCAGGTATGGCTAGACCATCAACGGGTTACTCAATGATGAGAATTGCCCAATGGGTCAAATCTATAGAAAATAATAAAATTGAGAGTAATAATATTAAACGGTTTGAATTCAAACCAAATAAACTATTAGAATGGTTTGATAGTATTTTTCTTACAGTATGTTATTTTTGGCCTCACAAAGCGCCTATATTATTTATGAGATTGTTTAGTAATGCTGACATTAAATCTATTATTAGATTTATGTCTGATGTTCCAACATCAAGAGATATTATTTCTATAATCTTAGGTATGCCAAAAATATTAATGATTCATGGCCTTATTAAAAAATATGTTAAATAAAGTAATTATTCATCAACAGATATTTATTGTATTTTCGTTATTAATATTAATCCTTAATATTTTCTTAAATTTTATCAATAGTTATCTTAATTATTTAATTTGGGTAGCTCTTTTTTTTGTCAGTACACTTGGGATTAGTCATGGTGCATTAGATGGAAAATTAATATGGGGAGGAATAAATAAAAATTTCCAAAGAATTATTCTATTTAGTCTATATTTATCTCTAGTAATATTAGGTTGGTTTTTATGGGTGAGCTATCCCGCAATTGGATTATTGATTTTACTTATCATGTCAATTTTTCATTTTGGAAATTCTGATTTAAAATTTCTTAAATTATCTGACATAAATATTAGGCTGTCATGGGGTTTTAGTATGACCTTCTTACCAATTTTATTTAAAAGAGATATTGTTGATTCAATTTTTTATAATTTAATCGGATTCAATATACCTGATTTCTTAATTGTTATTATTTATTGCATTTTGATTCTCAGCATTATTAGGCTGTATTGGAAATTTATAAGTAATATTGTTAATTCAATATCGATGGTGGTTTGGTTTAAAAATAAAGATGTTTTGTTGGTGCTTGAACTTACCTCTCTAGTTGTTCTCTCTTACTTTACTCATCCATTTGTTTGGTTTGCAATCTATTTCTGTGGGTTACATGGAGTTCGTTCTTTAATTGATTCTAATTTTAATTGGAACGTCGATCTTAAATGGCTTATTGTATTTACTCTTCCAGTATTAGTATTTATTGGATTTACATATGGTAGATATTGGAATGTAGATGCTTATTCTTTAATATTTCCTATTTTAGGATCCTTAACTATTGCACATATGTTCTTACCTTCATTATTAAAATTTATAAGAAGATAGATTAATTTATTATTTTATTAATTTCTTGTGCCATCATGAATCCTGCTTCAAAAGCACTTTCAATTCTACCTTGTGTAATCCAGTCCCCACAAGCGGCAAGCTTATTATCATAGTCAATTAATAAGTCTGATTGGGTCTGTTTGCTTATATTCGCATAGTGCCAGGCTTTGAGGCAGACATGGTCTGCATTACCAGTATCATGGCCTATGATTCTTGTTGTCTCCTTGTGTAGATACGAGATAACACTTTGTGAATCATCAGATAAATGATTTTCTGCCCATGCATTTGTTGAATTAATTAACATAGAAAATGAGTTTCCTCTGTCTGGTTTTGAGCTGTTAATTGAGATCCAGCTTATATCTGCATTTCTTATAAGAGCTGCATCCCATAATAATGGAATAGGCTTCTTAAATCCAAGCATCAATGAAAAACAACCTACCATTTTTCTATCAAGTAGATCTTTATGATACTTAAAATTGACTGGGAGAATTTCTGCAGATTGTATTGCAGGAGCAGTAGATATAACCCAATCAAATTTACCTAAATTATTTGAATCATCATCAAATAACTCCCAATTATTAGCATTGTGAACTACTTTATTTATTTTAGTATTTAATTTTATATTAAGCTCCGTAGACAAATATTCAGCAATCGAATTCATCCCAGGAGTACCAACATAATGAGGATATTCTGCATTCCAAGAGATAGTCCTTAATATTTTATTGTCTATGAATTCAGCAAAGCGGGCATCCCAGCGTTTGATTATATTTTCTTTGATTAATGGCTTGATGAAATTCTTAAAAATTTTACCTTTAGCGGTGAAAAATTGAGCACCATGATCAAACTCATATGGAGTAGAGCGACGAAAAGCCATTCTTCCACCTACACTCTTACTTTTTTCAAAAATTGATACGGTAGCGTTTTTTTTTAAATTTTGAGCAATGGTTATGGATGAAATTCCTGCTCCGATAATAGCAATTCTCATTTTTTATTTCTTAAAAATAAACCAGACTATAAGAGCTATGCCTATGATTGCCATTCCAATTATATTTATATCCATTAACATTTTTAGTCTCCAATTATTAAATGTGATTAATCTAGTCTAAATATTACTGTATCGTCTTCAGAATCTTCAGTCAGAGCTCTATTTAAGCTTGCATAATGTAGCCCAATTGGATGACCTTCATGATGTTGTTCAAGATTTACAAAGGTACGTTGAATAGTTATTTCAATGCAAAATCTTTCATACGTTTCGCCAGGCACATCTTTAAAAAAGTTTTTATCAGACGCAAATAGTATGCAAACGCCTTCTGGTTTCATTGTTATTTCTTTATTTCCAGTAATAAAATATCCATAGTCTTTATTCATTGGTGTCAAATAAATGAATATTTTAAAATGCCCAGGCGGCAAAAAATCTCTATCTGTGGGATAACAATATGGTACTTTTCTTATTTGAGGAGGCTTTGTCCAAGCCCTAGTGTTTACTATTGAAAATGGTGATTTAACAGCTCCCGCGATAGCTTCTCTTATCATTTCATGAAGTTTTTTGATTGCAGGGTGCTTCTTAATTATAAGCATTTTTAGGTCATCATAAGATCCTTCTTCTACAAAATGATCGTATTTTTCTTTATGAGGGGTAGTTGCAAAAATTTGATCACATACATGATCATTAATTTTATATTCGGACATCCTTGCAGTTTCTAATCCTGATAGATAATTTAATAATTCATCTATGAATGATTTTTCAGAAATTTGTAACATTATAGAACTTACTGGGGGGAAGAAATTTTTTATTAGGTTATCGTATTCACTAAAGTATTTATTAAAGTGCTTAGTAAAATCTCTTCTAGAGAATTCGTCATACTTTTCGTATTTAAATTCTGGAGCGTTTCTCCTTTCATTATCTAGAAGAGTAGCTAATTGATTAATAATTTGGTTTTTTTGTTCAGCCGTAAATTTCTTATCATCAAGTATATTAAAAAAATCAGATCCATTAGTTCTGATGGGATTGTTCATAGTTTAAACACTCTTCTTTTTAATTAGATAATAAGCGCTGAAATGTAACATTTCTTTAAATCTAGGAATAACATGTTCAAATTCTTTCACTATCTGGTCTTTATCTGTACTTTCCAAAAAAAAGTTTTTTTCCTTAAGTATTAAACTCATTTCAGGAACTGACCATGCATTTTGATGACTAAAACACTTAAAGTCAGGATCTGATTTAGCGATATTGGTTAATTTTTTTGATATTTGATTTGGAGACTTAGTGCTTAGAAGAATTTTTAAGTCATTATCGTTAATTACGGCTGGACCAATATATGCTTGTTTTGTTTTATTTATTGCTCTACTAAAATGGTCCCCGTACTGTCTGTTCCAATATCCACAGAAATAAGCTGAAATACGATTTTCAAATGTATCTTCTACGTTTTTGCTAGCATGACTCCATAATAATGACTCTATTCCAACCCCTATCATGCACTGATAATTTCCTTTACGGTATTGTTCTAAAAACCAATCAAAATCGGGGAATTTTAATAAAAATAAGCCACCAGGGCTCATTACTCTCCATATTTCATCCAATGTTCTGCTAACAGTGGCATCTGAAAGATGCTCAAACGTGTGAGAGCAGTAAACAGTAGACACGATGTTAGAATCTAGAGGCAGAGTGACATCAGGGCTCAATACTAATGGTGTGACACCCTCATAAGTAAGCTCATCGTAATTTATCCAGCCATCCCATTTGGTAGCACCACTTCCAATATTAATTTTTATTTCTTCTGCCATAATCTATTTGCTGTTTAAATTTTTTTTATATTTTATCATTAAGTGGAAACATTATGGCTCATGATATTTGAATGGTTTATTAACTATGAATAACTTTTTGGTAGCATTATTTTACTATCGGATAATGGTTAATTGCGCCTAAATATTATTGTTTTGTCTTCTGAATTTTCAGTCAAGGCTGTATTCAAGCTTGCATAATGCCGGCCAATCGGATGACCGTCATGGCATTGTTCAAGATTTACAAAAGTACGCTGAATAGTTATCTCGATACAAACTCGATCATACGTTTCGCCAGGTACACCTCTATGCTCGACCATTGAATTTCTAAATAATATACAGGTACCTGCTGGCTGATCTATTATTTCATTTTCATTAAATATTATGTAGCCATAATCCTTATTCATAGGATTGAGATATACCATTATTTTTAGATGCCCTGAACAAAAGTGATCGGTATGATTTTTAAATACCCCTACATGAGCTGTTTTTGGTGAAGTAGTCCAAGCTCTAGTGTTTACAATCGAGAATGGCGATTTAATATCATCTTTGATAGCGCCCCGTACAATTTTGTGCAGTTTTTGGATGGTAGGATGTTGTTTTATTTTAAAAAAAGTTAAGGCATTATCATAATCTTGATTAAAATTATACTCAGCAGCAGCTGATGGCAGCTTCGCTGCAGCAAAAATTTTATCGCATTTATGGTCATTAATTTTATAGTCGGAGGCTTTTGCAGTTTCTAATCCTACTAAGTAATCTTTTAATTCATTAATAAACGATTTATCACTTAACTGAAATATTGCATCATTTGCTGGAGGGTAAAATTCCTGTATTAACTCTTCATGTGCTTTAAAGTATTTAAAAAAGCGCTTACCAAATTCTACGGTCTTAACGTCGGTGTAATTTTCATACTTAAATTTAGGTGCATTCTGCCGCTCATGTAACAAAATATCTCGAAGTTTATTAATAACTATATCTTTTTGGTTAGCTGTTAATTTTTCATCACCAAAATCTAATTCTTGAGCCATTTCATATCACCTATATACAGATAATTAACTTCAGTATAAAACATTTTCATTAGGTATTTTACTAAATGCAATCTAATCCCTTTAATGAAAAGGATTTAGATTAAATATGGCGGAGAGCGAGGGATTCGAACCCTCGATACAGTTATAAACCGTATGCATCCTTAGCAGGGATGTGCTTTCGACCACTCAGCCAGCTCTCCGGAAATTATTGGCGTAACGATACTTTAACTATTTAAATAAATCAATAAATGCTTAACCTTTTTCTAGTTCAAAAGCTTTATGTAAGGCTTTGACTGCATCATCGAGAAATTTTTCCTCTAGAATGACGGATATCTTAATTTCACTGGTAGATATGGTAATTATATTAATTTTTTCATCGGATAAAACCTTAAACATCTTACTTGCGATACCTGCATGAGATCGCATTCCTACTCCTACCAATGATAACTTTGCAATTTTTGAATCGCCTATGACTTCCCTAGCATTAATCTTCGCTTTGACCTTATCATTTATTATTTCTATGCTCTTTTGAAGGTCTCGTTCATGAACTGTAAAGGTAAAATCATTAGATCCACTTTCTCCAACGTTTTGAATAATCATATCTACATCGATATTTGCATCTGCAATTGGTCCTAGAATTTGATAAGCAGATCCAGGTATATCTGGGAATCCCCTCACACTTACTTCTGCTTCATCGCGATTAAAAGCAATACCTGAAATTATTGGACTTTCCATTTTTTCATCTTCCTCAAAAGTGATAATTGTTCCTTCTCCATGAGCATCAAAGCTAGATAGGACCCGAAGTTTAACTTTATACTTTCCAGCAAATTCAACAGACCGTGTCTGTAAGACCTTTGATCCTAAGCTTGCCATCTCAAGCATTTCTTCAAAAGTAATTGATTTTAGTCTTCTAGCATCTTTTACAATACGAGGATCAGTAGTATAAATTCCATCTACATCTGTATAAATCTGACATTCGTCTGCCTTAATTGCTGCCGCAATTGCCACTGCTGTAGTATCCGACCCACCTCTACCTAGAGTAGTAACATTCCCGTGCTCATCTACGCCTTGGAAGCCAGCAACGACAACAACATTTCCAGCATCCAAATCTTGTTTAATAGCTTTGTCATCAATCTTTAAAATTCTTGCTTTAGTGTGAGCTTGGTCAGTTAGAATTTTTATTTGATTACCAGAATAACTTTTAGCAGGTATACCTCTATTTATAAGAGCTAATGCAGTTAATCCAGCTGTTACCTGTTCACCTGTCGAGACTATAGCATCTAGTTCTCTTGGTTCGGGGGACCCCATCATATCTTCAGCAAGCCTTATTAACTTGTTTGTTTCTCCCGACATTGCTGATACCACAACAATGATTTGGTGGCCTTCTTTTTTAAATTTTCCAACTCGTTCTGCCACAGCATTAATGCGATCAACATTTGCTACAGAGGTGCCGCCAAATTTTTGGACTATTAAAGACATAAGTTTATTTACTTAGATTTTTTTTAACATTCGACATTGCAGTGTCGATCATTGAGATATTAGTTCCGCCAGCCATTGCCATATTTTTTCTTCCCCCGCCTTTTCCGTTAACAGACTCACCAAGATATTTTGCAATTTCACCTGCATCGATCTCATTTGTTAGATCATCTGATACACCTACAGCAAATGAGGCTTTACCATCATTAATAGAGGCTAGTATTATAACGGCTGTTCCAAGTTTTTTCTTTAAATTATCAATCATTTCTCTAAGTTCATTTGGACCTTGATTGTCTAGAGTTTTTGCTAAATAAGAAAATGATTTTATTTTTATAGTTTGCCCTAGTAATTCTTCTCCTTCAGAGCTTGCAAGCTTAGATTTTAATTGATTAATTAATTTATCATTGTCTTTAATTTGAATTAAAAGTTGTTCCGTTTTCGTTATAACTTCATTCGGACTTGTATTTAAACATTTTGAGAGATTTTCTATCATAATATTTTTTTCTTTTAACATATTTAAAATATTGATACCTGATGTAGCTTCAATACGTCGAATTCCAGAGGATATTCCTGATTCAGATTGAATTTTAAATAAGCAAATATCCCCTGTTTTTTTGACGTGCGTCCCTCCGCATAGCTCTCGGCTATTTCCAATATCTAGTACACGCACTTTTTCCCCATATTTTTCCCCAAACAGCATCATAGCTCCTTTTTCTTGAGCCTCTTTTATTTCCATTAGTCTAGTTTCAGTATTTTCATTTTTCATTATTTCACTATTCACGATGCTTTCAATTTGATTAATTTCATCAAGCGATAATGATTTCGGGTGAGAGAAATCAAACCTTGTTTTGACTGCCGATACTAGGGATCCCTTTTGCTCTACATGATCACCAAGTACAATCTTTAATGCTTTATGAAGAAGGTGAGTTGCCGAATGATTTCTTTTAATATTATCTCGATTTTCAGAATCAACATTAGCATTTAATGTTTCATTTATTTTAACTGCCCCACTAATTACTTTTCCCCAATGTCCAAATACACCCTCTTTAATTTTATAGGTGTCTAAAACTTTAAATACTCCAGTTTTTGATTTTAACACTCCAACGTCACCAACTTGCCCGCCTGATTCTGCGTAAAAGGGAGTTTTATCTAGTATTACTAGACCTTCTTCATCGTTTTTTAGCTCAGTCACTAGCACGTCATCTTTGAATATTGCATTCACCTTGGCTTGAGATTCTGTTTTTTCATAGCCTATGAAGATAGTTGCTTCTCCACTGTAATCTAAGGAGACTTTATTTTTGAATTTCCCTGCTTCTCTTGCTCGATTTTTTTGAATGTTCATAGATACATGAAATTCATCTTCATTAATTTTAATACTTTTTTCTCTACAAATATCTGCTGTTAGATCTAACGGAAATCCATATGTGTCATGAAGTTTAAAAGCAAATTCTCCTGAAAGAATTTCTAATTTTTTACTTATAATATATTTAATTTCCTCTTCAAGACTACTCATTCCATTTTCAATTGTTTCAAAAAAACGTTCTTCCTCTATCCTAATTTCACTCTCTATCTTTTTAGATTCTGAATCTTTTATTGGATATGCATCTCCCATTGTAGAATTTAATGTGGGAACTAATTTATAAAAAAATGGGTTTCTAATTTTTAACTTATAACCGTGCCTAATTGCTCGACGAATTATTCTTCTTAGAACATATCCCCGTCCTTCATTTGAAGGGACAACACCATCATTAATTAAATATGTAGTCGCACGTATGTGGTCAGCTAGAACTTTTAATGATGGATGATTTAGGTCCTTAGTATTTGTAATTGAAGCGGCATGTTTAATAAGTTCTTGAAATGTATCAATTTCATAGTTTGAATGTACATTTTGAAGTATAGCCGTAATTCTTTCTAATCCCATCCCAGTATCAACCGAAGGTTTTGGTAGTGGATGCATTACACCATTTTCATCACGATTAAATTGCATAAATACTAAATTCCATATTTCTATAAAGCGATCGCCATCCTCATTCTTCGATCCGGGAGGCCCTCCTGCAATTTCCTTACCATGATCATAAAATATTTCGCTACATGGACCACAAGGCCCAGTATCTCCCATCATCCAAAAATTATCAGAAATATATTTAGTGCCTTTATTATCGCCAATGCGAATAATTTTCTCATCTTTCAGGCCAATGTTATTTGACCAAATTTTGTAGGCATCTTCATCGTCTGCATAGATAGTCACTAGTAATTTTTCTTCAGGTATTTGATATATTTTTGTTAGTAGTTCCCATGCATAAGTAATAGCTTTTTCTTTAAAGTAGTCACCAAAACTAAAATTCCCCAGCATCTCGAAGAATGTATGATGCCGCGCTGTATATCCAACATTTTCAAGATCGTTATGCTTTCCTCCAGCTCGAACACATTTTTGACTTGATGCAGCTGTAACATAGTTTCTTTTTTCGAGGCCAAGAAATGTATCTTTAAATTGATTCATTCCTGCGTTTGTAAAAAGAAGTGTTGGATCTTCTTGGGGCACCAGACTGCTAGATTTGACAATGCGATGCCCCTGCTCTTTGAAGTAGCTTAAAAAAGTTGATCTTATTTGATGACTAGTTAATTTTTTCATATATATTCAAATGACTTACCAGATAGAATTTTCTGGATAATAAATGGGTCAATTCCTCTCCCCTGAAGAAATCTTGTCTGCTTAGCTTTTTCTTCATTGCTATTAGGAAGATCTTTAAATTTTTTCTTCCATATTTCTTGCGCCAATAAAAACTCTTCTGATCTAATAGAGTCAATAGCATGACTAATAATCTGATCGTCTACTCCCTTTAATTTTAATTCATAGGCAATCTTTTTAATGCCAAATTTATTTTTCTTTGAGTAAATAAATTGTTCAGTAAAACGCTTATCTGATAACCACGAGTTTTTCTCAAGCTCACTAAGCATATATTCAATATCATCTTTACTTATACTTAGAGATTCTGCATATGCTGAAATCTTTTTTTTAAGTTCAGCTTTGGAATATTCTCGTTTCCCTAAATAGTAAAGCGCTCTTTTTTTTAAAGAAATTAGTGGGGGTTGATTAGGTTTTATCAGTTTCTATTTTCCCCTCGTCTTTTTCTTCATCAGCTTCTTCACTAATTTCTTCGGCTTTAGTTAAGATCGAGTTATTACGAATTGCATCTTCTATTTCTTTTGATATATCTGGATTCTCTTTTAGATACTCACGGACATTGTCTTTACCTTGTCCAATTTTTTCTCCTTTATATGCATACCATGAGCCAGATTTTTCTATTAGATCTAGATTTACGCCCTGATCAATAATTTCACCTTCCAAAGAAATACCTTCTCCGTAAAGCACATCAAAAACTGCTTGCCTAAAAGGGGGTGCAACTTTATTTTTTACTACTTTGACTCGTGTTTCTGCTCCAATTATTTCATCGCCCTTTTTGATAGCACCAATACGACGAATATCTAACCTCACAGAGGCATAAAATTTAAGTGCATTACCACCTGTTGTAGTTTCTGGATTACCAAACATTACACCAATCTTCATTCGAATTTGATTGATAAATATAACCATAGTATTTGTTTTCTGAATAGTACCTGTTAGCTTCCGAAGTGCTTGGGACATCAGTCTAGCTTGTAACCCCATATGAGAATCACCCATATCTCCTTCGATTTCGGCTCTAGGAGTTAGAGCTGCAACTGAATCAATAACAATAATATCAACAGAACCACTTCTAACAAGCATCTCTGTTATCTCTAGGGCTTGCTCGCCAGTATCTGGCTGAGAGACTAATAAATCTTCAATATTAACGCCTAATTTGGCAGCATATTGAGTATCAAGTGCATGCTCTGCGTCAATAAATGCTGCTGTCCCACCTATTTTTTGGAGTTGTGCGATGACTGATAATGTTAAGGATGTTTTCCCAGATGACTCAGGTCCATATACCTCTACAACTCGACCACGAGGTAATCCACCAATACCTAAGGCTATATCAAGTCCTAATGACCCAGTTGATACAGACTGAACTCCCTGTACTACTTGGGTACCATCCATTCTCATGACTGAGCCTTTTCCAAACTGCTTATCAATTTGCGCTAATGCTGAATCTAATGCCTTTTTCTTATTTTCATCCATTTCTTATGTGCCTTTTATTATGTGCTATTTAACGTCTAATTATTTCATATTTGAGGGTTCAAAGTAAGCATCAAGAGCTTATTTAATATAAATAAAACCGCTTTAGCTCTAATCATACTTCTATCCCCAGGAAAACTTGCATGGTATTTGAAGATAATACTTTTTTTATTGCTTATGGCAAAAAACACAGTACCAACCGGCTTTAATGCTGACCCACCATCTGGCCCTGCTATACCGGTAATACTAATACTTATATTACCTGCTCCACTGGCAAGTGCACCAATTGCCATTTCATCTGCCGTTTCTTGACTTACAGCACCATAGTTAGCCAATGTTAACGCATTGAGGTCTAAGCAATCTATTTTTGCTGTGTTCCCATATGTAATAAACCCTCGCTCAAACCAAAGTGAGCTACCTGGAATATCTGTAATTGATTTCGCTAATAAACCTCCAGTACATGATTCAGCGGTAACCAATAAATAACCATTTGCTATACATTGTTTACCAAGTGCCTTTGAGAGTAAATAAATTTCTTTAGCGCACATAATCTGTTATTAAATAAATAATTAATGCCATTAATGCTGCAGCAATATCGTCAATCATAATTCCGAAGCCACCTGAATACTTTTTTTCTAACCATAAGATGGGATACGGTTTCCAGATATCAAAGATCCGAAATAAGATAAATGCATAAATTAACTGATATGTATTTGGATTAATTAAAATTAGCAATAATAAAAAAGCGGCTATCTCATCGATAACAATGCAGGATGGATCCTTAAGTTTTAAAGATTTACTGGTTACATTTGATGACCAAATACCAAGAAAAAAAACCATCACAGCAAATAAAAGTTGTAGATAAATATCTGCTTTATTAATAGCTAAGAAAAAAGGAATAGCAACTAAGGTCCCTAATGTACCGGGTGCTTTTTTATAAAGCCCAGTACCAAATCCCAAGGCTATCATGTGATGGGTATTCTTAAGTATAAAATTTTTATTAAGCAAAGTGTTCGTACCCCTTTTTTTTATAAAGTAGAGGTTCACCATCTGACTTTATAATGGCTATGTTTTTTGTTTTAGTCATTAATCCTATGCAACTTATTTTAATTTTATTGTCAGCTGCAAATTTAATTATTTTTTTATGGTTATTTTTTGGTGCGGTTAGTAATAACTGGTAATCATCGCCCCCACTCAATACCAAAGGATAATTCTTATTATTTCTTATCCATTTTGGCATAGGAAGGTTCTCAATAAAAATATTTGCTCCTAGCCCAGATTTATTAAGGATGTGATTCAAATCAGGAATTAAGCCATCTGATAAATCAATTGCACTATTGCATAATGCCGCTAGTTTTTTCATGTTAACTTTAATTGGTAGAGGTTTTTCTAATGCTTTTATTGCTTTTTTTATAAGGGTCTTGGGAGCATCAAACTTTCTTTTTTTATACTTTAAGCCTAATGCTGCTAGACCCAATTCCCCTGTTACCCAGATATCATCATTTAGCTTGGCATTACTCCTAAGGAGAGCATTATTTTGTAATGCTTCACCAAGTATACAAATACTTATTGATAAGCTACCTCGTGTAGTGTCTCCGCCTATTAGTTCAACCCCATAATTTTTGGCGCACTTAAAAAGCCCTGTGGAAAATTTTTTTATCCATACCTGGTTAGCCGATGGAACAGATATAGATAAAAGTGCGTACTTTGGATTGCCTCCCATTGATAAAATATCAGAAATATTAACTGCTAATGATTTCCACCCTAAATTTTCTGGATCTGTGTTTGATAGGAAGTGGGTGTTAATATTTAAAGTGTCTTGAGATATCACCCAAAACTCTTTTTTATTTTTATGGAATAAAGCAGCATCATCTCCAATACCTAGAAAAATTGAAGTGGGTGTTTTTTGAAAAATTTTTTCAATAATTTCAAATTCTTTTAACATAGAATATTATTTCTTTTTCGGACGGAATGATTTCACTATAGACTCATTTGTTTCAATGAAAGGAGCCCCTATTAAATCTAGACAATATGGGATTGCTGAAAAAATTCCTGGCACAATCGTAGTATTATTTTCGTTTTTTAAACCTTCCAGCGTTTGTTCAATTGATTTTGGTTGTCCAGGAAGATTAACAATTAGAGTTTTTCCTCTAATAACTGCAGTCTGTCTAGAGAGTATTGCTGTAGGAACAAAATTTAAGCTTATTTGACGCATCTGTTCGCCAAATCCAGGCATAACCTTGTCGCTAACACTCAATGTTGCTTCAGGTGTAATATCTCTTGGAGAGGGCCCAGTCCCACCTGTCGTAAAAATAAGGTCGCATTTTTTTTCATCTGAAAAAAGAATCAATGTTTTTTTCACAAGGTCAATCTCATCATTAATTAGAGAGGATTCTAGAGTAAATTCATCAATTAATGCTTTCTTTAACCAATTAGTGAGGGAGGGAACACCTTGGTCCTTATAAATGCCTGCTGAGGCTCGGTCACTTATTGAAATTAAACCAATTTTAATGAATCTTTTTTCCAATTTTTTGTCTCTTGTGTAATTATATAAATAATCTTATCACCTTCATGAAGGAACACTATGCTTAAATCAATTGCTTCATATTTTTTTCTTGCCTTGTTTTTTATTTCATCTTCTACGGCAGCAGAAAATATCTTCGAGAAAAATTATCAATCACAGAGCCCTAAAGGTTTTAAATCATTTTCTGAAAATCCTCAGCCTAAAGTTATGAGGGGATGGGAAAAAGAATCAGATAATATAAAAATGCTAGAGAATGGATTTGATTTAATGGGGACTTCCGGCTTTGTTGGCAAGAATGTACCTCCAAGCGTAGCTTTAAAGCATGCCAAAAAAATTAAAGCAGATATGGTTTTGATATACGACAGACAAATTAATGAGAATACGCGTGCTTCACAAATTCAAAAAGCTAGAGCAAAAGCTAGAGAGGCTAATCGGATTCAGAAAAAAGGAGAGATAACTGAAATTACGATTACTGAGGAAGACCTGGCTGATTCAAATGCTAAATATGATTTCTATCTAACTTACTGGGTAAAATTACCTAAGCCTACATTCGGCACACACTTTATTAAGTTATCTGACTCAGATGATAATAAAGGCATACAGGTAATTGCAGTTATTAAGGAATCTGCAGCTGAGGCTGCTGGAATCAAAAGGGGTGATAATATTATCTCTGTTAACGGGGCTGAAGTGAATTCGCCTGATGATTTAATTAAGATCATCCAAAAAAATAAAGGAAAATCAATAAATGTTGCTTTTGAAAGAGGGGGGGAGTCGATTAAAGTTTCTGTCTCATTGTAATTTATTGACAATAGCTTTAATGGCTTGAAAGAGCTGCCTGTATGATTTAGGTGGTTTGTTTAAAGCTTTTTCTTTTAAACTGTTTTGAATGAGCTGCCTAATGGTTTGATTTTCAGAAGATGAGTGCAAAGATATAAACTCAGTGATTGATTCCTTATCGTTAATAAGCCTATCTCGCCATTTTTCAATATAATGATCTAGCTGAATTCCTTTTTGGGAGTTTGTTCTTAATTGTTCCATCACAATATGTGCTTCTGTTAGATCAATTGCTCGCAAAAGCTTTCCTAAATATTGGACTTGTCTTTTTTTTGCAGGATTTGATTTGATGGCTTTAAGATCATATATCGCTTGCTGAATATTTTGAGGAAAGCTAAATTTTTTGATTTCCTCAATGCCCATTTCTGAGATATATCGACCAAGCGCTTGAATTTTCTTAGAGTCTTTTTTTAGTTCAGTTTTACTTACTATGCTAGGCTCTATAGGATCCATCTTTACGTTTAAATACCTTTTTGTGATCAAGTTTCGGTATCATATCATTTTTAATTAGTTTTTTTTATGCAAACTCAGATCCTAAATTTTACACATTCGAAGCTCTCAGACCTAATTAGTAAAGCTTTGAAAGCTGCTAAAAGTAATGGCGCTACTAGTGCGGAAGCTGAAATTAGTGTTGCAACCGGTAAGAACGTTTCTGTTCGGCTTGGCAACCTCGAGACGGTAGAACATAACAATGATAAGAGCTTATCATTAACTGTTTATATTGGTCAGCGCCGAGGTGTTGCATCAACTTCGGATTTTAGTAGCAACGCTATAGATGACTGTGTCAATGCCGCATGCCAAATTGCAAAATATACATCAGAAGATAAAGCATTTGGCCTCCCTGAAAAATCACAATTTGCAACTAATGTTAAAGATCTAGATTTGTTTCATCGTTGGGACAAAGACGAATCAATAATGATTGATAAAGCACTATCCTGTGAAGATGCCGCTCTTTCTTTTGATGGGAAAATAGAAAATTCTGAGGGTGCGCAGATGAGCAACACTGAGGGGATGTTTGTTTATGCAAACTCATCTGGGTTTATAGGTGGATTTCCCTCATCAAGGTATTCATTGGGATGCTCTATTATTGCAAAAGATAATAAAGGAATGCAAAGAGATAGCGTGTATAGCTCAGTTAGATGTTTTAGTGACCTTAAAGATCCTAGGTTAATAGGTCATGAGGTTGCTCAGCGTGTCTTAAAAAGACTTAATTCTAAGACTATTAAAACAGGTAAATACCCAGTTATTTTTGAGGCTCCAATTGCAACTTCTTTTATTTCTAGTTTAGTATCCGCAATATCTGGAGGAAATTTGTACCGTGAAACATCTTTTTTATTAGGATCTATTGGTTCAAAAATAGCTTCTGAGGTACTTACAATTTTTGAAGATCCATTTTTGCTTAGGGGAAACGCAAGTACTTATTTTGATGATGAAGGAGTAGGTGTTAAGCCCAGAATTTTAGTTGATAAAGGTGTATTAAACGGTTATCTCTTGTCAACCTATTCTGCTAGAAGGTTAAATATGCAGAGTACTGGAAACGCTGGAGGCTCGCATAATTTAATTGTTCAACCATCTAACAGTGGACTAGAGCAACTAATAAGTAGTATGGGAACAGGTTTGATTGTCACAGAACTTCTTGGTCATGGAGTTAATATGGTGACTGGAGACTATTCTCGAGGAGCAGCAGGTCTTTGGGTGGAGGGGGGAGAAATAAAACATGCAGTTGAAGAAATAACAATTGCCGGAAATTTAAAGGCGATGCTCAATAATGTTGCTGCTGTTGGAGGCGATACTTATAAAAATAGTTCTAAATATACAGGGTCAATCCTAATAAATGAGATGATGATTGCCTCAAATAACTAGTCTACAAAACTAACCTTTTCATTATAATCTTTGTCTGAAGTTTCAATACTTACTTGTTCATCTATGTAAGGCTCAAAACCAGAGTCAGCGGTGTCTTCATAATCAATTTCGCTAGTAGATTTATCATTAACAAGTGCTTCTCTATATTGCAAGTATGCATCTCGTTGAAAAGCATATGGGTCTAATGAAGCACTACCTAAAATGTCAGATGCATTAATAAGCTCTGCGCGTTTATCAATAATCTGGACTATTCTTATTTGGTTTCGGGTTCGAACATCATCTACATAGCTAATTGGATCAAACAAAATCGTGTCTGTAGCTAAGCCTGCTCCATCCCTAAGAGAAGATGGTCCTAGAAAAGGGAGAACTAAATATGCTCCGTGACCAATACCATAATGTCCAAGAGTTTGCCCAAAATCTTCTTTTCTTCGTTCACCACCATTAATGGTATGAACATCAATAAAACCTAAAATACCTACTGTAGAATTTAATAAAACTCGACCTGAATCATGAACTGCATGATCTATTTTTAACTGGAGTACATCATTAATTACTGTAATAACATCACGAATATTGTTATAAAAGTTATTCACCCCTTTAACGGCAAAATTTGGCATAACTGCTTTGTAGCCTTTTGCTACTGGCTTTATAACTGCTCCATCAACTGCCTCATTGAAGTCGTATACTGCACGATTCAATCCCTCAAGAGGATCATTATCTTCTGTTGTAAATGCTATAGCTGGAGTAAGAAAAGCTAATATTAAAATGTATTTGATTAATTTTTTCATATATAAGAATCATTATCCCAGAGTGTTGTATTTAAGTCTATAAGTAATAAAAACTTCACCCCTACTTAGTGTTATATGTTGTTTTTATACAACATTATTTTTTTTCGGAGTAAATATCTAAAGCTTTTATTCTTTGTTCGGAGTGATTAACTATTGGCATTGGATAATCTACTCCAAGAGTAATTCTTTCACCTATTGTGTAATATTTTTTTTCTACCCAGGGATCGTGAATTTCACTTGCAGAGAAAGTACTAAGTTCTGGAATATACTTTTTAATAAATTTACCCTCTGAGTCAAATTTTTTAGATTGTAGAATTGGGTTAAAGATTCGAAACCAGGGCTGGGCATCACAGCCAGTTGATGCGGCCCATTGCCAACCACCATTATTAGCAGAAAAATCGAAATCAATTAATTTTTCTGCAAAATAAGCTTCTCCCCACCTCCAGTCTATTAATAAGTCTTTCACCAAAAATGAAGCTGCTATCATTCTTAATCTATTATGCATATAACCAGTTTTATTTAATTGTCGCATTGCAGCATCAATTATTGGATAGCCAGTCATTCCATCTTTCCAGGCCATGAAGTATTCAGGGTTATTTTCAAATTTAAGATCATTATATTTTAGTTTAAAAGCTTTGCCTTCATTTACATGCGGGAAATTAAATAAAATTTGAAAATAAAAGTCTCGCCATATTAATTCACTTAGCCAAACAGAGGCGCCTTCCGATGAGGCCTTTAATGCTACTTTTGCTAGTTGCCTTATTGAGACTGTTCCAAATCGATTGTGGACTGATAAGTAAGAAACACCTTTTATGCTTGGGAAATTTCTTTTAGTTCCGTAATCATGAATTCTTTTTTTAAAGTCTTCAATTAATAATGCACCTCCATCTTCACCTACTGGGATTGGTAAACTTTTTAAATTTGATTCTTTAAATCCAATATCTTCAAGTTTTAGCATTGGTATTGGATTAAGTTTTGCATAATTTTTGCTTAATGATTCACAGTTAAATTGATTAATTCCTTCAGAGAATAATTTTTTAAGGTGACTATTTTTGTATGGCGTAAAAACACTATAAGGTGTTTCTGACTTAGTTAAAATTTCATTTTCTTCGAAAAGAACCTGGTCTTTATATTGAAAGCATTCTATTTTCAACTTGTTAACTATTTCAGTATCTCTTTTTCTTGCGTATGCCTCGTAATCTTTATTTATGTATAAGGCATCACATTGGTAATCCTTTACAAGTTCTGGAATTATTTCCTTAGGATCTCCATATTTAACAATTAGATCTGAATTAAATTTATTAAGTTGTTTTTTAATTTGAAGTAGAGACTCCCAAATAAACTCGACTCTTTGATCTTTTTTATTTTCAAGGGCTTGTAGAATATTTGAATCAAAAATAAATATGCAATGTACAGAAGTCGACTCATTGAGGGCATGGAACAGGGCGGCATTATCATATAATCTTAGATCCCTTCTTAGCCATAACAAACTTTTATTAAATTTATTCACGATGATAAGGGTGATTGTTTAATATTGAAAAAGATCGATAGAGTTGTTCAGCAAGAAATATTTTTACTAGGTGATGGGGAAGCGTCATTCGAGATAAACTTAAAGTAGATGAAGACTTATTAACTACAGATGAGTCAAGGCCATCTGCACCACCAATAATAAACGTAATTGATGAAAAGTTTTCTATCCAGTTTGACATTTTTTCTGAAAATTCTTTGGAAGAGTATAGTATTC
This sequence comes from Methylophilaceae bacterium, assembly GCA_028247015.1. Taxonomy (GTDB): domain Bacteria; phylum Pseudomonadota; class Gammaproteobacteria; order Burkholderiales; family Methylophilaceae; genus BACL14. Next base: position 35,545 of record JAOKFJ010000006.1, read on the forward strand.
CGCTCTCTTCTAAAGCAATTAAATAAGTATCCTTAGTATGATTAAGTAATTTATTACCTTCTTCTTTCTTTTTTTGATAAATAGAATCAAATTTCGTTTCAGACTTTATTTCGATCCATTCTAATGAACATTGATGCTTTATTCTTGATGTATAAGCCGCTAATGATTCTGACACCCACTGAGGGGGTTTATTTCCAACTGATAATATTCTAATTTTCACGAGAAATAAAAAGCGCTCAGCTTCCAGACCATAATTCTTCTAAATTGTAATATGCTCGAGTTGGTGGTGTCATGATATGGACAATAATATCCCCTACGTCTACTAATACCCAGCTACCTTCTTCTTCTCCCTCAATACCAATAACCTCAATATCAATTTCTTTCATTTTTTCTGCTACGTTTCTTGCAAGAGCTTTAGTTTGTCGGGAGGAGCTTGCACTTGCAATAATCATGAAGTCTGCGAGCGAGGTCCGCTTTCTTACATCAATAGATATTACATCAAAGGCTTTAATATCCTCTAATGCTAACGTAATTTTCTTTTCTATATTTTTAACTGAGACCAAGTTTAGATTTAAGCTGCTTGTATTGCAATAGAATGCTTACTTATCGTAATCTCATTCTTATTATTAACATAGACAAGAAGTGGCTGATATTTGGGCAATTCTTGTTCATTGTAATTTCCATAAGTAGCAATAATTAACATATCGCCAGGATTTGCTTTATGAGCTGCGGCGCCATTAATAGAAATAATTCCAGAATTCTTTTCCGCAGAGATAGCATAAGTAGTAAAGCGTTCACCATTTGTAATGTTATATATATTAATTTGTTCGTATTCGCTGATATTTGCAGCTTCAAGGAGCTTTATATCGATAGCGCATGAGCCCTCATACTCTAGTTCAGAGTGTGTAACAGTTACTCGATGTAATTTGGATTTAAGCATTACTCTTTGCATATATTTAAATTCTCTTTAAAAATCGTAATCATTATAGTCAGTTAGGCTGCCCTATGCAAAATTCTATACTGTCAATTAATCGGACACCTTTGAATGTGCCTGCACCCAAAATTACAAGCTCACTGTCATTATATGATGGTTCTCTAAGGTCAGAAACTTTTCTAATTTCAATATATTCAACATCCCAACCCAGACTTTCTAAGTGTTTTATATTGTCACCAATTGTACTTTGCTTATTATGACCAGATTTTGCTTGATTAACAATATTTTGGAGTGCCTTATAAAGATTTGCAGCATCAATTAAGTGTTCTTTTGTAAGTAAATTATTACGTGAACTCAGGGCTAAACCATCCTTATTTCTTATTGTCTCCCCTCCAATAATCTTTATTTTAGGGTAATTATGTTTAGCAAAGTATTTAACTAAAAAAAGCTGTTGATAATCTTTTTTACCAAAAATAACTGATTCTGGCATTACTAAATCAAATAATTTATCAATTACAGTAATAACACCATTGAAGTGGCCTGGCCTAAATTTTCCGCAAAGATCATTTGAAATTGGAGGTAAGTCGTAGATATTATTTGTGTGCTCAGGATAAACTTCCTTTAAATTTGGCATAAAAAGAATTAAATTTTCATATTGTTCAAGCAATTTAATGTCTTTATCAGGGGTTCTTGGGTAGCTATCTAAATCTTTAATTGAGTTAAATTGAGCAGGATTAATAAAAATAGAAACAACAACAGTTTTAGAGATTGATATAGCTTTATTAATAAGGCTTAAGTGCCCCTCATGAAGATTGCCCATAGTAGGAACAAATGCAATATGTTCTTTATTGAAAAGTAATTCACGAATATCTCGGATAGTTTCTACTTTATCCATTAGTAGTCTTTTTAGTGCTCTCGATAAATCTTATAATTGCAGTCATACAAGATATAGGTTTATTAGAAAATTTATCCTTTTTTACTTTTAAAAATTTAGAAGTTACACCAATTAGGTCATAGATAATCTCAACATTTCCGCTACATAAATTTGACGAACGAAAAGCAATAGTTGGAATAGTTAAATTTTTTGTTAGTAATTTATCTGTTTTATTTCCCATCATTGAAAGCACTATCATTTGAGCTCCATTATCTTCTAACGCTTTTGCTATTTTTAAGGATTTCTCTGAATCTACTTTAGTTGATGGCTTATTCATTGTCTGTGGAATATAACCAATATGTGCACAAATCTTTATCTTATTTTCTGATAAGAACTTGACGATAGCTAACATGGAAGTACCGCCCTCTATTTTTATCATATCTGCGCCTGCATTGATTAGCGCTCTTGCATTTAATAATGCTTCATTTTTAGTTTTTAATGCTGATAAAGGCATATCTGAAATAATAGGAAGGTTACTGGATCCAAGTCTTACTGCACGGGTGTGGTAGATTATTTCATCTATAGTTACTTTTCTTGTATTTTTTTCTCCCTTAACAACAATACCTAATGAATCACCGACCAGAGCTGCATCACATTTACATTTTTCTAATAAGTTCGAAAATGTGGCGTCATAACAGGTAATTATGGAAATTTTTTCCTTCCTTAATAATGTACCTATTCTATTCATATTAATTTTGGATTAAAGTATTCTCTAACACTTGAAATTTTATTTATTCTATCAATTAGCATATCTAATGCTGCCTTATCTTCTAGAATATCAAGATCCTGATTATTAACTATCAATACGTTTGAATTATGATTGTTATGAAAATAATTACTATATGATTCTGCAATTCTCTCAAGATATTCGGTTGTAATTCTTTGTTCGAATTTAATATTCCTTTTTTCAACACGGTGTCTTAATAAATCAACTGGAGTTTGAAGATAGATCACTAAATCAGGTACAGGAGCCTTAAGCTCTAGATGCTGATAGATCTGATGGTAAAGTTTGTATTCATCGTTATCAAGATTTAACTTTGCAAAGATAGGGTCTTTTTGTAAAAAGAAATCTGAAATTACACCATTTCTAAAAAAATCCTTTTGTTTTAGTTCGGTAATTTGATTAGCCCGCTGAAAAAGGAAAAAAAGTTGAGTGGGAAGTGCATAATGTTTCATATTTTCATAGAATTTAGGCAAAAAAGGATTTCTTTCAGCTTTTTCAGAAAACATATGAGCATGAAATTGATTTGCTAGTAGCTTTGCTAAAGTCGATTTACCAGAGCCAATTGGTCCTTCAACCACAATATATGGATATTTAGTAAAAATATTCAAGCTAGAACCTTTTTGATAGTTTGCATTGTTAGTCCTGATATAAGGTTCTTCACTGAACCATATTTAGGAATTTGAATTATAGGTGATATTTCTAAAAGGGGTATTAACACAAATAATCTCTCATGCATTCTTGGGTGAGGAATAATTAATGATTCACTGTTCAATATTAAATCATCAAACAACAAGATATCAAGGTCTAATGTTCTTGGACCATTCTTTTCTTTTCTAATCCTTCCGAATTTAAGTTCAATATCAAGTAACTTAATAAGTAGATTATTATAATTTATTGACGAAGAAATTTGTATGACAGCATTAATAAAGTTTGGTTGATCTAAAAAGCCAACGGGGGGAGTCTCGTACAAGCTTGAGGTAGCTATAATATTGATATCATCTATTTCTTCAATTAAATTAATAGCATCCTTAATTTGTTGTTGAGGATTATCTAAATTACTGCCTAAACCAATAAATATATTATGCATTTTCTTTAAAGTTATGTTCATGTGTCAATTAATTTTTCTTATTCTCATCTGCTTCTAAAAATTTTATCCACCAAGAAGCTGTATTTGTAAGTGTTTTATCCTTGAAGCTTCTAAGTAATAAAAAGTCATATGCTGCTCTAAATCTAGGATGTTTAAATAAACGGTATACTCTTTTTGGGTTTAAATTCTCAAAACGTGGTTGAAGTCGCCATATTTCTGACATAGTAATAGCAAATCTTTTTTGAATTGGAAATATTCTTGATTGCTTGAGAAGCGTATTATCAATTGCCTCATTTAGTGCTGTTGAAGTGTGAATATTTTTAGAATTTTTGTTCCAGGCTAATTTAACGTCTGGCCATAAAAAAACTGCCAGCAGAAAGCCTGGGTTAATAGATTTATTATTTAAAATTCTATAGTCAGTATTAACAAGTCCTTGGTTTATAAATTCATATGACTCTGGACTAAGTAGAGCTGGAAAATATTTATGAGCTAATAGAAATTTCTTAAATAGAGTCATACTCTTAACTCCATGCCCAGTTAAAAATAATTTCATAATTTCATCGAACAGTCTGGAGTAGGGAACCTTATCTAGTAGTGATAGTGATTGATCAATATGGTCAGTTAATAATCTATTTAAGGGCATGCCTAGCTTAGCTGAAAAACGAATAGCCCTTAGAATTCTTATCGGGTCCTCATCAAATCGAATTTTTGGATCACCAATTAGATTCAGCTGTTTTTTTTGAATGTCCTTGATACCGCCATAGAAATCAATTAATTTATTTCTTACTGGATCATAATACAAGGCATTGCAGGTGAAGTCTCTTCTAGCTGCGTCTTCTTTTATGGAGCCAAATTCGTTGTCTTTAAATACTCCATTCTTCATTTTAACTTTATTTTGAGGTGGTGATCTAAACGTTGATACTTCTATTATTTCAAAATGTCTAATGACATGAACAATTTGAAATCTACGCCCAATAATTCTTGATCTTTTAAAAATTGAGCGCACTTGATCGGGGGTAGCATTTGTTGCTATATCAAAATCTTTTGGTTTCTGACCAATTAGAATATCTCTAATTGCACCTCCTACAATAAAGGCATCAAATTTATTATTTATCAGTGTTTCAATTATTTCGATTGCAAATGGACTAATTAAGTTGTGATCAATTCTTGTAGGACTAAAGTATGTGCCTATCTTTTTTTTAATAATGTTAAGAAAATTACCGGTCATGAATTGATAGTGCTAAATATTTTTTTTCCAGAAAATATCATTAATATTTTTGGACTTGTTGAAGTGTCGAGCTAATACGAAAAGAAAATCTGACAATCTATTAATATATTTTAAGGAGAATTCATTTACTTTATCACTTTGATTTAATTTAAATAAATTCCTTTCCACTCTCCTGCATATAGTTCTGGCTAGATGTGTATAAGCGGATACCTTAGATCCTCCAGGCAGAATAAATTCTTTTAACGCAGGGAGCTCTTTGTTTATTGTATCAATATTAGACTCTAGAAACTCAACTTTCGATATTGTTAGTTTTGTAAAGTTAGGAATAGAAAGTTCTCCACCTATATCAAATAAATCATGTTGTATCGTTTTAAGCCATTCTGATTCTTTCGCTGGGATTTCCTCACTAAGAATTATCCCAATAGCAGAATTAAGCTCATCAATACTCCCTAGCCCTTCAATTCTTGAGTTAAATTTATCTATTCTGGAACCATCACCTAATCCAGTTTTCCCCTCGTCGCCAGTTTTTGTATAAATTTTTGTTAGTCTATTTGCCATATTTTTCCTTAAACTTATTGTACATTAACCTTCTTTATCTAAAGCCTTTATAATGACCTAAAATGAATAAATCTTTTCCTATTGGTATTTTCGATTCTGGTGTTGGAGGGCTTTCTGTTCTTCAAAGGATTCATTCTAAACTACCGAATGAATCTTTGGTTTATGTGGCCGACTCATTAAATGCACCTTATGGGGCCAAGGATGACTCCTTTATATTAGATCGTTCAATCTCTATCGTCGACTTTTTAGTTGTAAACCACCAAATAAAATCATTAGTTATTGCTTGCAATACAGCAACAGCCTCTTCTATAGGTAAATTAAGAGAAATTTACGACTTTCCTATTATAGGTATGGAGCCAGCAATAAAGCCAGCTAATGAAGCTTCTAAAAGTAAAAAAGTGGGTATTTTGGCAACAGAAGGAACAATTAAGAGCTCAAAATTTTCAGCACTTCTCGACTCATATTCTGGTGAAACACAGTTTTTTACGCAACCTTGTATTGGTCTAGTAGAGCTTATCGAGCGGGGGCAGATTGAGTCTCATGAAGTAATTTCCTTGTTAAACAAAAATTTAACACCTTTACTAGAGCATAATGTTGATGTTGTTGTTTTAGGATGTACTCACTATATTTTTATTAAAAAAAATGTCGAGAATTTTTTTAATAGTGAAATTACTATTATTGAAACTGGTGAGGCAGTAGCAATGCAAACCCAAAGAATATTGAAAGAATTTAATCTTGAGAGTGATAATCTTGTTGTTCAGCATACGATTTACAGCAATAGCAAAAATTCAAATATGAATTCAATTGTAAGGTCATTATTAGCTGACTTTGACTTTCTGTATGACTTTCAATCTAATTGGTCTTAGACTATTTTAGCTAATCAATGTGGCTTAACCAGTGACTGTATTTTTCGTTGTTCCCTTTAACCGCCTCAAAGTATATCGATTGAATTTCGTTTGTTATCTGACCTCGAACTCCACTTCCAATATCTCTTTTATCTAATTGGCGAATAGGGGTTACTTCTGCAGCTGTTCCAGTAAAAAAAGCCTCATCTGCTGTATATATCTCATCTCGAGTAATATTTCTTTCAACAATTTCAATCCCTAGATCTTTAGCAATTGTAATTACTGAATCTCGAGTAATTCCTTCAAGCGCACTAGTTAATGATGGAGTTAAAAGCTTTCCATTTTTAATAATAAAAATATTTTCTCCAGATCCTTCAGCAACAAAGCCTTGGGTGTCTAATAAAAGCGCCTCATCATAACCGTCAGTAGTCGCCTCTTGATGAGCAAGGATTGAGTTTAGGTAGTTACCATTAGCTTTGGCTTTGCACATAGTGCTATTTATATGGTGTCTAGAAAAAGAAGAAGTTTTAACAGTAATTCCTTTTTCTAAGGCTTCTTGACCCATATAAGCGCCCCAGCTCCATGCAGCAACAATTAGGTGAGTTGTAAGTGTTGTTGCAGAAATGCCCATAGCCTCAGACCCATAAAATGCCATTGGCCTAATATATGCTGACTTTAAGTTATTTTCTCGCACTGCTGCTTTATGAGCTTTGTTTACTGTTTCTTTGTCATAGGGGATTTTCATACCAACAATATGCGCGGAATTGAATAACCTTTTTGTATGATCTTCAAGTCTAAATATTGCGGTGCCAGTTTTTGTCTCATAGGCTCTTACTCCTTCAAACACACCTAGGCCATAATGAAGAGTGTGAGTTAAAACGTGAGTTTTAGCATCGCGCCATGGAACTAATTTATTATTAAACCAAATAAATCCATCTCTATCGTCCATTGATTGTGGAATTGACATATTTTTCCTTTAAATATAATTCTTAACAATTCATTTAAGCGTATATTTTGACACAAGATAACATGATAAAATAAATAATTATTTTTTTGAAACTCATTATGCGTAATTACCTATTATTTTTAGCCCTAATTTTTTTTCTATTTTCTTGTTCAAAAGGCCCTGATTTAAAGTTTAATGGTTCAGATATTACTGAGGCTAGATTAAATTCCTCCTTTGAATTAACTTCTCATTTAGGTAAGAGCACAAAGATAAAAGACTTCGAGGGGAAGGTAGTGGCAATTTTCTTTGGATTTACTTACTGTCCAGATATTTGTCCAACTACGATGTATGAGCTCAAGGCTATAAAAGATTCATTAGGAGATGATGGAGATAAGTTACAGGTTGTCTTTGTTTCTCTTGATCCAGAGAGGGATACAATAAAAATAATGGAGAGTTATGTTCCATCGTTTGATTCTTCTTTTATTGGACTAACAGGTTCAGCTGACAATATAAAAAAAATAGCTAGTCAATATAAGATTTTTTATCAGAAAGTTGGAGAGGGAAAAAATTATACAATTGACCATTCTTCAGCCATCTATTTAATTGATAAAAAAGGAAGTATCCGAGTCCGCCACCCTTATGGATCATCTCAAGAAATGATTATCAGTGACATTCGGTCACTTATATCAATCTAAATGATAAAGTTGAAAGCCTACTAATTTAAGTTGTTTTTGTGTTTCTTTGTAGCTCGGAAAAATTTCTCCAACTAAACTCCAAAATTGTTGTGAATGATCCATAAATTTTAGATGAGAAAGTTCGTGACAAATAACATAATCAATAATGGTAGCAGTTGATTGAATAAGCCTCCAATTTAGCCTTACCTCTTTTTTGCTGTTACATGACCCCCATTTCGTTTTTGCATTTGATAGCAAAACCTTATTTGGAAAAAGATTATTCTTTTTTGAGTAAAAACTTACTCTTTTCATAAAGTAATCAAGTGCATATTTCTTGAGCCAATCAATAAAATATTTTTTTAATTTATCTTCCTTACTGATGTCGTTAAAAGATATAAAACATAAATTGTTTTGTAGGTATATTTTATTTTCCCCTTCAGTAATTTTGAATATAACTTTTTCTCCAAGAAGATTAAATTCGTGACAATTCTTTAGGGAAAATGGTGGGACCTTTATCTTGATAAGGTTTAATTTTGACTTAATCCATTGTTCTTTTGAAAAAATTACTTTTTTTATATAATTTTTTGAAACTAATATTGGGGCATTCACAATTAATCCATTTTTGGTAATTCTTAATCCAATAGAACGCCTATATTTTCTTATCAATAAATAGCTAATTGAACTACCATCGAGTAAATCGATAGATTCTGTGGATTTAAATTGAGCTTTAAGCATTGAATTTAATCATTTCATTTTCTATCCAATCTTTAACAGCACTATTTAACTCTTCAGAAGTTTTCCCTTTGGATGAGATAGGTTTTCCAATAGATACCTTAATTACTCCTGGCTTCTTTATGAATGAATTCTTGGGCCAATATAATCCAGCATCATGTGCAACTGGTACAATATCCGTATTAGATTTAATAGCAAACCATGCTCCTCCAATATGATATTTACCAACTTCTCCTGGTTTTATACGAGTACCCTCTGGAAATATTACAATCCAAAAACCTTTTTTTATTCGATCAATTCCTTGGGTAAGCATTTGCTCTAATGATTTTTTTCCTGCTTTACGATCTATTGCAATCGGAGATGTCATAGCTAAACCCCAGCCAAAAAATGGCACCCATAACAATTCTCGTTTAAGTACCCATACTTGTGGTGGGAATATTTTTTGAAAGGCTAGAGTTTCCCATGCTGATTGATGCTTAGAAAGAATTAGGGAAGGATGCTGAGGTATGTTTTTTAAACCATTAACTTTAAAATTAAGATTACAAGTTATCTTTAACCATGAAAGCATTGTTTTTGCCCACAATGATACATATTTATATCGAGTGTGAGGTTTAAATGGAATAAAAAATAATATTGAAATCGTAAATGGTATTGTAAATAACCACATGCCTAATTGAAAAATTAGTGACCTAATAATTAGCATCATAATATTTAATATTTCTCTATTATGGCTTCTGCAGCCTCAAACAAGTCATTAAAAATCCAGGTATTTTTCGGATACTTTTTTTGAAGTAATGTTTCCTCGCCATTACCTGTTTTAACTAATATTGGTTGCGCACTAATTTTTTTATATGCTTGAAGGTCTCTTATTGAGTCGCCTACGGCAGGTATTTTTTTTAATGAAGTAGAAAATCTTTTACTTATTTCCTCATACATTCCAATATCTGGCTTTCTACATTTACAATTATCTTCGTCTGTATGAGGACAGTAAAAAATTGCATCTATTGACCCACCTAATTGCCCAAGCATTTTTATCATTTTTCCATGAATGCGATTTAGGCTATCAAAGTCAAAAAGCCCGCGACCAATACCTGACTGGTTCGTTGCAATAACAACATAAAATCCATGTTGATTGAGTAAGGTAATTGCTTCCAAACTTTTAGGAATTGGAATCCATTCATTAGGATTTTTGATATGATTAATATTATCTTGATTAATTACTCCATCACGGTCTAAAATAACAATCTTCATTAGTTTGTAACTTTTGAAATATCAGCTACACAATTTAATATTTCATGTAGCTTGATCAAAAGATTATGCCGATTATTTTTTATTTCAATTTTCTTATCGTTGACCATTACCTTATCAAAAAAATTGTCAATTGGTATTTTTAGTTCAACTAACACCTTTAGAGCATCAATGTAGTTATTTTCTTTTAGATATTTCTTAACAATAGGCATTTGCTTATTTAATGATTTATAAAGCTCTTGCTCCTGAGGCTCATTAAGGAGAGAGGGAATAATTTCTGTATTATTTGTTAATTCATATTTTTTTAGGATATTAGATACGCGCTTGTTTGCTGCTGCAAGTTCATGGGATTCAGCAAGCGAAGAAAAAACTCTTATTGCTTCAATCTTTTCAATAACATTATGAAGGTAAGGTGGACTGCTAGACATAACTGCATCAATTTCATGTGAATAATAACTTTTATCTTTTAGATAGTTCACCAGTCTTTCATCAATAAAATTCTTAAGTTCGACTACCTTCTCCACAGAATTTTTAGGCATAAATTTCTCAATTAATTGCCTGACATTAAGCGAAATATTATTTTCAGCTAAAAGCCTTATTATGCCAATTGCATTTCTTCTTAGCCCAAAGGGATCTTTAACTCCCGTTGGTTTCTCATTAATTGAGAACAAGCTAATTAATGTTTCAAATTTATCAGCTAGAGCAAAAGATACTCCTAATATACTTCTTGGTAATGAATCACCTGAAAATTTTGGCTTGTAGTGATCTTCTATGATATCCGCAATATCTATATTCTCATTTGAGTTAAGCGCATAGTATCTTCCCATTATTCCTTGTAGCTCTGGGAATTCTCCTACCATCAAGCTTACTAAATCAGCTTTTGCTAAAAGTGCAATTCTGTCAAAATCTTTAAAGTCTCCAATAGCTTGTTCGTTGTATATATGCCGATGAATTTTAGCTACCCTTTTAGCTCTGTCTGACTGAGATCCTAATTTACTATGGTAAATAATTTTATCAAGCTTATGAGACATCTCAAGTAAGGTGTTTTTCTTATCTTGCTTAAAAAAGAATTCAGCATCTGCTAGCCGTGGACGTATAACTTTTTCATTTCCTTCTATAATTATTTTTGGATCGACTGGAGTAAGGTTTGAAACTATTAAAAACTGATTAGTAAGTTTATTATTAGAATCTATTATTGGGAAATACTTTTGGTTTGATTTCATAGTAAGTATTAAGCATTCTTGAGGCACATCTAAATATTTACTCTCAAACTCACCAATTAATATATTTGGCATCTCAACTAATGCAGTCACCTCTTCTAATAAGCTATCATCACATACAGGTAAAACATTTTTCTTGAGTGATTGTGTTCTAAAATTAATAGTATTTTGGATGAATTTTTTCCTTTTTTCAAAGCTAGCAATTACATTACCTTCTTTTAAAATTTTTTCTTCATAGTCATTAGAGTGAGCTAGATCTATTATTTTATTTTTTGACTCGAATCTGTGACCAATTGTAGTTCTTGTTGATTTAATTCCAAGAACAGTGGCATTAATTAATTCGCTACCATGAAGAATGACTAGGTTTTTAGCTGGCCTCACAAAATTAACAGTTTCCCATCCGTCACTTAATTGGTAGGTCATAACTTTTTTTATAGGAAGCTTAATAAGAGAATCTAAAATAAGACCTTCTATAATCTCATGTAATTTTTTGCCAACAATATTTTTTTCTATATATAAGTTATCTTCCTTAGTAATAATTTCTGAAAGAGATGATTCCTTATTCCCGATGGACTCTAGTTTTTTTATTAATGCTTGTTGAGCATTCCCATTTGCATCGAAGCCTATTTTCTTTGGCATTAGTTTAATTAGTTTTTTTTCTGTTTTCCCTTCAGATAAGACCTTGGTTATTTTTACTCCTAATCTTCGTGGTGTGCTGAATATCTCAAAATCTGATGAGGTATTTAGTTTATGGTGTGACAGACCATCGAATATATATTTTCCAAAACTTTCCCCAAGTTGTTTTTGCGATAGGGGAGGTAGCTCTTCGGTAACAATTTCTATTAATAGGTTTTCATCAATCATTATTGAGTTGATCCGTTACTTCTTTTGCATGAATAGGGTCTGCTAAGGGGAAGCCACGTTTTTTTCTACTATCCAGATATGAAGCTGCAACTTCACGAGAAATTTTTCTAATCTTAGCAATATAGTCTGCTCTTTCTGTCACACTGATCACACCTCTTGCATCAAGCAGGTTAAAAGTATGTGCAGCTTTTAGGACTTGCTCATATGCTGGTAAGGCAAGAGATTTACTAACTAGGCTACTTGCTTGCTTTTCGTATGATTCAAATGCACTTAATAGGAATTTGGCGTCGCTGTGTTCGAAATTATATGCGCTTTGTTCTATTTCATTTTGAAGAAAAACATCACCATATGTTAAATCACCAGCCCATTTTATGTCGTAGATGCTATCAACATTTTGTATGTACATAGCTAGTCTTTCTATTCCGTATGTGATTTCGCCAGTTATTGGCTTGCATGCTATCCCACCGACCTGTTGAAAATAGGTGAATTGTGTAATTTCCATGCCATTTAGCCATACCTCCCAGCCCAATCCCCAGGCACCTAATGTTGGATTTTCCCAGTTATCCTCTACTAACCTCACATCATTTTCTTTTAAGTTAAAACCCAAATTTTCTAATGACCCCATGTATAAATCTACAATATTCACTGGTGAAGGCTTAAGCACAACTTGAAATTGATAATAATGTTGTAGACGGTTAGGATTTTCTCCATATCGGCCATCCTTAGGTCGACGGCTTGGTTGAACATAAGCAGCCTTCCATGGCTCTGGCCCTAAAGACCTTAAAAAAGTAGCAGTATGAGATGTTCCAGCACCTACTTCCATATCGTAAGGTTGGATAAGTGCGCATCCTCTATCAGCCCAGTATTTTTGGAGGTTTAGGATAATTTCTTGGAATGTAAGTTTCATAATTTTAATTATATTTTCAATTGATCATTTTACTGTTTTTTTGTGCCACATCAAAGGGAGGATATATCTTTTATTTTTTGAGCCTCACAGTAAATAGAAGATATAAAAAGCACATAATAATAAGCGGGTAATTACCATATCTACTAAATGGGGTGCTTCCTTTGTATCCTTGAACAAAACCATCTAATAAACCTACTTGATGCTGTGGTAATGAATTTATGAGCCTACCATTTTTGTCAATAATAGCAGTTACGCCAGTATTGGTCGCTCTTAACATCATTCTTTGAGTCTCCATTGCTCTAGCCTGAGATATTTGAAGGTGCTGACTAGCAGCGATTGATTCCCCATACCAAGCATCATTACTAAGATTTACTAATATTGTCGCTTCTGGGAGCGATTTGATGATTTCATAGCCAAAAACATCTTCATAGCAGATATTTAAACCTAACTTTTGATTATTTAAATCAATAGGCGGCTGAATTTCTGAACCTCTTGATAAATTACTAAACGGGATCTCTAACCAATTTTCATAGATGTAACCAAAAATTTTTTTAAACGGTATAAATTCACCAAAAGGGACTAAATGATATTTCCTATAATATTGCGTTGGGGCAGTTCCAATTGATACAGCGCTGTTATAAAATTCTCCATTCTCTCTTTCAATGACCCCAAAAATAACGTCCCCATTATTTTTTATTGCATGACTTCTTACCTCGTTAAGATAGCTTTTAGGTATCTGATCGAGCATTAGAGGGATTGATGTTTCTGGAAGAATAATTAAGGAGGAGCTAGAACTTTTTATTAAACCCATATACTTTAAAAGACTCTCCCTTAAGAAATTATTATCCCATTTTTTGTCTTGAGAGATATTTCCTTGGATGAGGCTAACTTTTATTGGGCTATTAATTTTACTGACCCATGATATGTTTTTAAGTAATTCGCCAGACCCCCAAATAATTATTAAAAATAAACTAAGCATAATAGACTTTCGATTATATTTTTCTTTAAAAATTTTTAATATTATTGTTAGGGATAGGAGAATTAAAAAAGTTACTCCGTGGACGCCCAAGATAGAAATATAACCAGCTAAGGGACTGTGTGGAACTTGACTATAACCTAGAGATAACCAAGGAAACCCTGTAAAAATTATACTTCTGAACCATTCAATAAGTGAAAAAAGAGCTGGTACAAAAAATAAACTTGAGTAGTATTTTTTATAGAAAATAATAGGGTAAAAAAATAGAGATAAAAATATACATAGAATAAATGTAAATAGAGCAGCAAGGAAGAAATGCATCTGCCCATATTGGTTTAGGCATATTACAAGCCAATAAACCCCTGATAAGAAAAATCCAGTTCCAAAGGTTAGTGCATGATAGTGAGACTTATCATATTTTTCTAGTACTACAAATAAGGCAGCAAAGGTGAGAAAAATAACAAAGGGAAAACTAAATGGAGCAAAAGAAAAAACACTTAACCCACCCAATAAAAAAGTGAGGATAAGTGGTAAAAAAGTTTTTTTTTCAACGAAACTTGGAAATTTCATAAAGCAATTGTACATTGCTTTATTTTTTGTTGACCTCTTTAGAAAATAATATCTTGTTTTTTAATGTCGAACTGTGTTCCTTCGGTTAGATTAGATTCGTTTATGTTGTTCATAAATGTCACTGACTCTACAAACCCATCAATAATATCCAGCTCTGTTGTAGGAAAATATGTTCCAGACTCATCTGTATTTAGATTATGGTAATACCAAGTACTAGCAATAATATTATTAGATGACTGCATCTTAATATTTATTTTTTTAGCTGGCTCACCTATGAGCGCAATGATTTCATCTGTAGTAAGTATGCCTACTACTTCTACAAACTCATAATATAGAGATGGGAGATTATCTACTATTGGAGATTCTTCAGACTTAGTTGATTCGCTATGATGCTGAGAAAATGAAATATTGGAAAGCAGTAAGAGACTAATAAGAAGTATTCGCATAATAAATTTTTTCCTTTAAAGCTGTAGGAGCTTTAGATGAATAGATTAGTTCAATTTTTAGCTTCCATTATTTTCTGGAAGATTAATTTTTATGACTATTGAGTGAATTTGTCTACTATCTGAGCGGAGTATTCGTACCTCAAATGCATCAAATGAAGTTATCTCATCCTTGATTGGGAGGTACCCAAAATGATGAGTAACCAAGCCCCCAATGGTAGAAAATTCTTCATCACTATAATTTGTTCCAAAATAGTCATTAAAGTCATTAATTTCGGTTGCAGCCTTTACTCTAAATTCATTTTCTTTTTCTTCAATGATATTATCTTCTGTTTCGTCATAATCGAATTCATCCTCAATGTCTCCTACTATCTGCTCCAATACATCTTCAATTGTAACGATTCCACTTACGCCACCGTACTCATCTACTACAATAGCTATATGATTACGGTTACTTCGAAATTCTTTTAGGAGAACATTTAACCGCTTTGACTCTGGAACAAAAATTGCAGGTCTTAATTTATCACGCAATTCAAATTCATCTCCTGCTATATACCTTAGTAGATCTTTTGCTAACAAAATACCCAACACATCATTAACATCATCTTCAATTACTGGAAAACGTGAATGCGCAGTCTCAATAACATAAGGGATAAATTCTTCGGGTTTTTTTGTAATATCAATAAAATCAATTTGTGATCTTGGAATCATAATATCTCTTACTTGCATTTCAGAGACGTTAAGGACCCCCTCTAACATTGTGAGTGAATCTGAGTCTATAATTCTCTGATCAAAAGCCGCTTTTATAATCTCAGATACTTGTTCCTTGTCTTGAGGTTTAAATAACAGCTTTCTTATATTTTTAAGTATTCGGCTTTTTTTATTTTTCATTAATTAGATTATATTTGAAGTGTATGGATTCGGAAAACCAAGTCTACTTAATACACTAAGCTCCTTAGCTTCCATCTTTTTTGCTTGTTTATCATTTTCATGATCATACCCTAGTAAATGCAGGTAGCCATGAATGACTAAGTGCGCATAGTGCGAAATTATATCTTTTTTTTGCTGCTTAGCTTCCTCCTTAATAATTGAATGACATAAAATAAGATCTCCTATCAAGGGATTATCATCAATCAAGAAAGATAAAACATTAGTGGGCTTATTAATATTTCTATATTGTTTATTAAGTTCTGCCGATTCTTTTTTTGAAACTAGCCTTACCGTAATAAATGATTGTTTTGTGACTATCTCAGATAACCATAATTTGCAGTCTTTTGCTTTAATTTTTTTAGTGCTACTTATCGTGTCCTGAACTTTTAATGATATATTTGGCTTGAGTGTCATTAAATTATTTATCTGAAAAATTTTCGTATGCGTTAATAATTTTTTGGACTAATGGATGACGAACTACATCGTCTGATTTAAATTGTGTAAATTCGATTCCCTTGATATTAGTAAGAATTTTTTGTATCTCAATTAAGCCGCTCTGCTGTCCTTTTGCTAAGTCAATTTGAGTTACATCACCTGTAATAACTGACTTTGTTCCAAAACCAATTCTTGTCAGAAACATTTTCATTTGTTCGGGTGTAGTATTTTGTGCCTCATCAAGAATTATGAAACTTTGATTTAGAGTTCTACCGCGCATATATGCGAGGGGTGCTACCTCTAAAACTCCTTTCTCAAATAATTTTGTAACATTATCATAGCCAGCTAAATCATATAA
>JAOKFJ010000007.1 GCA_028247015.1 Methylophilaceae bacterium
AAATACTAATTTCTGCTTCATGTTGAATTTTTGTGGAGATCTGTCGAACATTCTCAACAATTAAATAACCTGCCGACGGAAGGCATAGGGTGATACCAATAATGATAAACATCATTATTGAGGAATTTAGGTTAGATTTAATTCTAATTAAGCCTCTAGAAAAAGCTTGAAAATGGTTATGAAAGTAGCGGAACATGATTATCAGAATTAACTATCTGCCCTTTAATTAGGTGAATCTGTTTAAATTTTATAGGGGATTGTGGTAGTTCATGACAAGCCACAATCACTGTAACTCCAACTTGTTGAAAACTAAAAAAAATATTCATTATTTCTTCAGCATAACCCTTATCTAAATTACCTGTTGGTTCATCAGCTATTAAGATCGATGGTCTTGAAACTATAGCTCTTGCAATTGCTAGTCTTTGTTGTTCACCTCCAGATAATGCAATAGGGTTCATCTTTTCTTTACTTAATAAGCCAACTTTGTTTAAAGCCGCCCTAACTCTCCTTGCAGAATCTTTTGGGTTAATATCGTTAATCTCCAATGGCAG
This sequence comes from Methylophilaceae bacterium, assembly GCA_028247015.1. Taxonomy (GTDB): domain Bacteria; phylum Pseudomonadota; class Gammaproteobacteria; order Burkholderiales; family Methylophilaceae; genus BACL14. The sequence goes on from JAOKFJ010000007.1 coordinate 552, forward strand.
AGCAACGTTATCAAAACAATTACGATCGTAAAGTAATTTATGATCTTGAAAAATCATTCCAAATTTTCTTCTAAGAAAAGGCATATCTTTATTACTTAATTCTGATAAATTAGTATTTTCAAAAATAATAGATCCATCGGTAGGACTTTCAACTGCAGATATTAGTTTAAGTAATGTCGATTTTCCAGCACCTGAAGGGCCAGTAACAAAGACTAATTCCCCAGAAGATATTTCAAGGGTAATATTTTGTAGCACATCCATTTCGGCGGAATATTTTTTAAATACTTTGTCAAATCTAATCATTCAAACATTGCCTCAGCATAGTCTTTTGCATTAAATACTCTTAGGTCGTCTATAGCTTCACCTACACCAATAAATCTAATAGGGATAGGGAGCTCTTTGGCTATTGCTGCGACAACACCACCTTTGGCTGTTCCATCAAGTTTTGTCATTACTATACCTGTGACTCCTAAAGCCTCATTGAATACTTTTAATTGGTTGATTGCATTTTGCCCTGTATTTGCATCTACAACCAAAAGAATTTCTTGTGGTGCATGATTATGACATTTATTAATAACTCTTTTAATTTTAGTTATCTCGTCAATTAAATTTTTTTGTGTGGGTAGCCTACCTGCAGTATCAGCAATAACAATATCAATATTTTTAGCTTTAGCAGAATTCACAGCATCAAAAATAACTGCGCTAGGATCGCCTTTTGTTTGACTGATAACCTGGACTTTGTTTCTATCCCCCCATACCTCAAGTTGCTCAGATGCTGCCGCTCTAAATGTATCTCCAGCTGCAATTAGCACATTATGTTTTTTATCTATTAGTAATTTTGTTAATTTACCAATTGTAGTAGTTTTACCTGTTCCATTAACCCCAACCATCATGATCACAAAAGGATGAGTATTTTTTATTGTCATTGGCTCCTCAACAATTTTTAAAAGTTCAGTCATTTCAAGCTTCAATAAATTCTTTAATTTTTTTGGGTCAGATATATTATTTTCCTTAACAGATGACTTTAATTTTTCTATAAGGAATGAAGAGGCTGAGGTGCCAACATCGGCAGATAACAATATCATTTCTAATTCTTCATAAAAATTTTCATCAATTTTATTGATGTGAAATAGATCGCCCAATTGCGAGCTAAGTTTTTCTCTCGTTTTACTTAGACCTGCTTTAATTTTTTCAGCAAAGGAAAATACTGTAGATTTTTTTTCTGCAGTATTAGGTGCAACTGCCTTAGCTTTTGGTGCAACTGCCTTAGCTTTAATTTTTTTAGGTAGAGTTTTTTTTACCTGGATTTTTTTCGCCGGAGATTTTTTCTCAGGAGTTTTTTTCTCAGGAGTTTTTTTTACTAATTTTTTTAGGAATTCAAACATAATTTTTTAGAACTTAATTTTTGGATTATGGTCAATTACCCATTATTATACAAGTTATTATTATAAAGGATTGCATGTGAATTTCTTAAAGTTGATATTTGTTTTTTGTCTAACACCTTTTTTTGCTCAAGCTGAACAAAACATTCAGGAAATAACTCTAAAAAACGGAATGAGAGTGTTGGTAAAAGAAGACCATCGTTCGCCAGTTGTTGTTTCAATGGTATGGTACAGAGCAGGAAGCCTTGATGAAGTTAATGGAAAAACTGGAGTTGCGCATGTACTTGAACATATGATGTTTAAGGGAACTAAAACGACAAAACCCGGGGAGTACTCAGAAATCGTCGCAGCTGCAGGCGGAAGAGAAAATGCATTTACTGGAGCAGATTACACTGCCTATTTTCAACGGCTAGAAAAATCAAGATTACCTATATCTATGAAAATGGAATCTGACAGAATGCAAAACTTAGTTATAACAGAAGAAGAATTTAAAAAAGAAATTAGTGTTGTAATGGAGGAGCGTCGATGGAGGACTGATGACAAACCCAAGGCCCAAGTTAATGAGTTGTTTAACTCTCTTATATTTAGAGCTCATCCTTATGGAAGGCCTATTGTTGGTTGGATGAACGATCTTCAAAATATGACATACGAAGATGCAATTGAGTGGTATAAAATGTGGTACAGCCCTAGTAATGCAATTTTAGTTATTGCTGGAGATGTAAACACCAAAAAAGTTTTTGCTGAAGCAAGAAAGTATTTTGGCAAAATTCCTGCATATGAAATAGCTAAAAGGAAGCCTCAGTTTGAACCAATACAGATGGGATCAAGAAGAGCAGTTTTAAAAGCACCAAGCAAGTTACCTTACATTCAAATGGGGTACCCTACACCTACTTTAGGTAAGGACGGAATAAGTAACCAGAAAGAGGCTTTTGCGCTTGAGGTGTTAGTTGGAATATTATCGGGGACAAGTTCATCTAGACTTAATCAAAATTTAGTTAAAAAGACATCAAAAGCAGTAAATGTAAGTGCAGGCTACAGTATGCTATCTCGAGGAGGTCAAAGTTCATTTGAAATGTATGGGACACCTAGTGAAAACGTTTCTGTAGTTGAATTAGAAAAGTATCTTAAACTTGAGTTAAAAAATATTGTTGACAATGGAGTAACTGATATTGAATTAAAAAGAGTAATAACAAGCGTTATTGCTGGAGAGGTTTACCAAAAAGACTCCGTTATGGGCGCGGCCATGCAAATTGGACAACTAGAAACTATGGGCTATTCTCATAAGATAGTTGATGATTATATTGATAATATAAAAAAAGTAACTACTAAAGATATTCAGGACGTTATTAAAAAATATTTTCATGATGATGCTTTAACAGTAGTTACATTAGATCCGCAACCTCTAGATAAAAATAAAATACCAAAAGGAAGGCCTCATGCACATTAAAATTATTATTATCTCAATACTATTATTCCTTTCAAACTTTGCTAATGCCGCATTGAATATTCAGCATTGGAAATCAAATAATGGAGCACGAATATATTTTATTGAAAATCACGATCTACCAATTGTAGATATTAATGTTGATTTCAGGGCTGGAAGCGTTATGGATACGAAAGAAAAAAGTGGACTAGCTTCCCTTACAAATCATATGATGGTTTTGGGCTCAGGCGGAATAAATGAAGAAGATTTAGCTAATCAGTTTATAGATTTAGGCGCTCAATTAAATAGCTCTTTTGATCAAGATAAAAGTGGATTTAGTTTACGTACTTTATCTGAGAAAAAAAGTGAAGCTATTGATTTATTAACACTTGTTCTTCATAAACCAAATTTCGACAGCCACATTATTAAAAGAGAAAAGAAAAGATATATTGCAAGCATAACTCAATCAGAAACAATGCCTGAGGCAATAGCTTCAAAAGCTTTTATGAAAGCTTTGTATGGTGAGCATCCATATGGTTTGCCAAGCTCTGGTGAAGTTAAGTCATTAAAAAAAATAAATAAAAAAGACTTACAAGATTTTTATAAAAATAACTATTTATCAAGTGAATTATCAGTTGTTATAGTTGGTGATATTTCAAGAGCAGAAGCTGAAGATCTCGCCTATAAAATTAGCATTGGATTCCCTGAAAATAAAAGGGCTAAAGTAATTCCATTAGTAAATTATAATAAGCCGCAAGATATAAAAATAAGTCATCCTTCAAAACAGGCACATTTGTACTATGGTGCCCCGATAATCAAAAGGGGAGACCCTGATTTTTTAACGCTATACTTAGGTAATTATATTTTAGGTGGCGGTGGATTTGTATCAAGATTAACTCAAGAAATAAGAGAAGATAGAGGATTAGCATATAGTGTTTATAGCTATTTTATGCCATATATTGAAGCAGGTCCTTTTCAAATAGGAATTCAAACAAAAAAAGATCAAGTTAATGAGGCAAAAAAAATAATACAAAAAACTGTTAGTGAATTTATTAAAAATGGTCCATCATCAAACGAATTAAAAAGAGCAAAAGATTTTATGATCGGAGGATTTCCATTAAGGCTAGATAGTAATAAAAGTATTTTAGAGTATGTGAGTATGATGGCATTTTATAAGTACCCAATAGATTATCTTGAAACTTTTACAAATAGGATTGATAAAATAACAGCTGAAGAAATAAAAGCTGCTTTTCAAAGTCGCGTTGATATGAGTAAATTTTCTACAGTAATTGTTGGTAGTGAATAGCAATAAAAAAAGTACAGTAAAAATTATTGGTGGTTCGTGGAAAAGAAAAAATATTTTTTTTTATGACTCTGATAGTTTGAGGCCGAGTTTAAACCGGATAAGAGAAACTTTATTTAATTGGTTGGGCCAAGATTTGTCTTATAAACAATGCCTGGATCTATTTGCTGGTAGCGGTGTTTTGGGCTTTGAATCCTTGTCTAGAAATGCCGAGTCCTGTTTATTAGTTGAAAAAAATAAATCAACTGCTCTACATCTTAGGGATAATATTAATATCCTAAATGCTAAAAATGCTTCTGTTATAAATTCAACAGCTGAAATTTTTTTAGAGAATAGTAAAGAATTTTTTGATATTATTTTCTATGACCCTCCATTTTCAATACTTAATCCAAACCTTCTTTTATCTGAAATTAAAAAACACTTAAAACCAGAGGGTGTAGTATATTTTGAGACAAATAAACAATATCTAGGTAATGAATTTAAAATTTTAAAAAATTCTAAAGCAGGAAAGGTATACTTTTATTTATTACAATAATTTAAGTAAAAAAATGATTGCTCTTTTCCCAGGATCTTTCGATCCCATAACTCTTGGTCATGAAGATATTATTTTCCGTGCAAGTAAGGTATTTGATGAGATTATAGTTGGAGTTGCTATGAATAATAAAAAAAAATCAATGTTAAGTTTTGATCAGCGATTAGGGTTGGTAAAATCTGTTTTTGATGACGTTAAAAATGTATCTGTTCTAGGCTACAAAGGATTAACTATTAACTTTCTTGGTGAATTAGATGTTAGCATTATCATTCGTGGGCTAAGAAGCGAACAGGACTTTATTTACGAGTCAGAGATATCTAGTATGAATAGTATAATGAATAATAATATCGAAACAATTTTTCTGCCGTCCTCAGATATTTTTAAAGCCATTTCGTCCTCTAGGGTTAGAGAAATCTATGAGTTAGATGGCGATATCTCTAAGTTTGTCTCTAAAAAAACGATTAATTATATGAAATCACTTAAAAAATAAATATGGCGTTGATGATTACAGATGAATGTATTAATTGCGATGTTTGTGAGCCTGAATGTCCTAATGATGCAATTTATCAAGGTATAGAAATTTATGAAATTAATCCAAGTTTATGTACGGAATGTGTAGGACATTTTAAAGTTCCTCAATGCGTTGAGGTTTGTCCCGTAGCATGTATTCCTTTAAATCCTGATAGAATTGAATCCAAAGAACAGCTTTTAAAGAAGTACGCGCTTCTTACTAAATCAAATTAATTGGAGAGCTCTATGCGTTTATTACATACAATGTTGCGAGTTAATAATCTGCAAGAATCTATAAGTTTTTATGATAAATTTTTTGGTATGAAAGTCTTGCGGCAGCAGGATTTTCCAGATGGAAAATTTTCATTAGCTTTTATTGGCTACGGAGACGAAGAAAATAATACAGTAATAGAGCTAACTCATAATTGGGATACAAATAATTATGATCATGGGGAGGCCTATGGCCATATAGCTATAGAAGTTGATGATGCTTATGAAACATGCTCTAAAATTAAAGAGTTAGGAGGGAATGTGTTACGAGATGCTGGCCCAATGTTGCATGGTAAAACGATAATTGCATTTATTGAAGATCCAAGTGGGTATAAAGTTGAGCTGATTCAGAAGGGTACTTTTTAATCAAAAAAATCTTTAACCTTGTCTACCCATGTTTTATGCCTTGGACTATGTCTTCCACTATCCTCTTGATTAAGAGCTTCCAGCTCAGATAGTAATTTTTTTTGTTTCTCAGTTAATTTCACGGGCGTTTCTATAGATACGTGACAGTGAAGGTCTCCATAATTACTTTCTCTAACCGGCTTTATACCTTTACCTTTAAGTCTAAATGTAGCACCTGTTTGTGTTTCTGCAGGTATCTTAATTTTGGCATTACCATCAAGAGTTGGAACCTCTAAACTACCTCCTAGAGCTGCAGTAGAAAAGCTTATTGGCATCTCACAATGGAGGTTTCCGCCATCGCGCTCAAAAATAGCATGTGGCTTGAGACCAACTACAACATAAAGGTCTCCTGTGGGACCACCATTTAAACCAGCCTCACCTTCTCCACTTAAGCGAATACGGTCACCTTCATCTACACCTGAAGGTATTTTAACTGACAATGTTTTAGATATTTCTGATCTACCAGTGCCTCTACAATCTGAACATGGATCCTTAATAGTTTTTCCAGTTCCCTCGCAATTAGGACAAGTTTGCTGAACAGAAAAAAATCCTTGTTGCATTCTGACTTGACCACGACCTTGGCAAGTTTCACAAGAAGAGGGCTGTGAACCTTTTTTTGCTCCTGAACCACTACATGGCTTACATGACGACATCACAGGAATTTTAATCTTTGTTTCTGTACCACTTGCAGCCTGCTCTAATGAAATTTGCATATTGTATCTAAGGTCAGCACCACGATAAACATTAGATCTTTGATTACTTCTTGCTCCACCAAAGATATCACCAAAGATGTCACCAAAATCACCAAAATCACCTGCACCTCCACCTCCACCCATAGATTGATCTACACCAGCATGACCATATTGGTCATACATAGATTTTTTTTCGGGGTCAGATAAAATGTCATAAGCCTTCTTAACTTCTTTGAAGGTTTCAGTTGATTCTGGGTTTCCATCATTTCGATCCGGGTGATGTTTCATTGCAAGCTTTTTGTAAGCTTTTTTAATTTCAACATCAGATGCTTGTTGATTTAAACCTAAAGTGTCGTAGTAATCTTTTTTATCGGCCATAAGGAGTAGGGGTAGAGGTAATTTTTATTACCTCTACTATATATAGTTATTTATAGAATTTTATTTTTTCTTACTGTCTTTCTTATCGTCTTTCTTTACTTCTTCGAATTCAGCATCAACAACTTCTGCATCAACTGTCTTTTCCTTATTTTTACCATTTTCTTTTGGTTCTGCTTGTCCAGCCTGCTGATCTGCATGTATTTTTTCACCAAGTTTTTGCGATGCTTCAGCTAGTATTTTATTTTTAGCCTCAATAGCATCTTTATTATCAGCTTTTAAAGACTCCTCAAGCTCGCTAATAGCTTTTTCTATTTTTTCCTTCTCATCTTTTTCAACTTTATCAGGATGATCAGTCATTGTTTTTTTAACTGAATGAATCATACCTTCTGAAAGATTTTTTGCGTCAACTAATTCCCTTAATTTCTTATCTTCCTCAGCATGAATTTCAGCATCATCTTCCATCTTCTTAATCTCTTCTTCACTAAGGCCCCCACTGGACTTGATAACTATTTTGTTTTCTTTTCCAGTAGCCTTATCTTTAGCATTAACATGTAAAATACCATTTGCGTCAAGATCAAATGTAACTTCTATTTGAGGTGTTCCTCTTGGCGCTGCTGGTATTTCATCTAAATTAAATTGTCCTAAACTTTTATTTCCTGCAGCCATCTCTCTTTCACCTTGAAAGACATTAATTGTTACTGCACTTTGGTTGTCTTCAGCAGTAGAGAATGTTTGTGATTCTTTTGTTGGAATAGTAGTATTTTTTTTGATTAATTTTGTCATAACACCACCCATTGTTTCAATTCCTAGGCTTAATGGAGTAACATCTAGAAGTAATACATCTTTTACATCACCTTGAAGAACACCACCTTGAACCGCAGCACCAACTGCAACTGCCTCATCAGGGTTAATATCCTTTCTTGGCTCAACTCCAAATATTTCTTGTACTTTTTCCTGAACTTTAGGCATTCTAGTTTGCCCTCCAACAAGAATTACATCAGCAATTTCATTTGAAGCACCAGAATCTTTTAATGCTGTTTTACATGGAGCAATAGTTCTTTCTATAAGATCTTCAACTAATGCTTCTAGTTTAGATCTAGTTAATTTAACAACTAAATGTTTTGGTCCAGAAGCATCTGCAGTTAAATAGGGCAAATTAACCTCTGTTTGTGTGCTGCTTGATAGTTCAATTTTAGCTTTTTCTGCTGCTTCTTTTAGTCTCTGCTTAACAAGTACATCTTTACTTATATCAACACCATTTTCTTTCTTGAATTCTTCCGCAAGAAAATCAATAATTCTATTATCAAAATCCTCACCACCCAAAAAGGTATCCCCATTTGTTGATAGAACTTCAAATTGATGTTCACCATCTACGCTAGATATTTCAATAATAGAAACATCAAAGGTACCTCCACCTAAATCATAAACTGCAATTTTTCTATCGCCTTCTTTTTTATCTAAACCAAAGGCTAATGCAGCTGCAGTTGGCTCATTAATAATTCTTTTGACTTCTAATCCAGCAATTCTGCCAGCATCTTTTGTAGCTTGTCTCTGGCTATCATTAAAGTATGCGGGAACTGTAATAACAGCTTCCGTAACTTCTTCCCCTAAATAGTCTTCTGCTGTTTTCTTCATCTTTCTTAAGATTTCTGCAGAGATTTGTGGCGGTGCCATTTTTTCACCTTTTATTTCAACCCAAGCATCCCCACTATCTGCTTTTGAAATCTTATATGGCATTAAGCCTATATCTTTTTGAACTTCATCTTCATCAAATTTTCTTCCAATTAAGCGCTTAACTGCATAAACAGTATTTTCAGGGTTTGTAACAGCCTGTCTTTTGGCAGGAGCACCAACAAGTGACTCTCCATCATCTTGGTAGGCAACAATTGAAGGTGTTGTTCTAGTACCTTCAGTATTTTCAATAACCTTTGGCTTACCATTTTCCATTACAGAAACACATGAATTTGTAGTTCCTAAATCAATTCCGATTATTTTCGACATTTTCTTTTTTCCTTTAAATATTTATTTTTGTTTTGATACCGTAACTAGTGCTGGCCTTAGAACGCGATCATTTAATTTGTAACCTTTTTGCATTACTGAAAGCACTTTATTTGGTTCATCTTCTGTTTCAATCATTGACATTGCCTGGTGGTAGTTTGGATCAAATGATTCTCCAACTGGATCGATTTCTTCAATACCAAATTTGCTAAAAATATCAATTAATTGTTTTTTTGTTAACTCCATTCCATTTTTATAGTCATCTAATGTTGCTTTTTCAATTATCAGGGCAGCATCTAAACTATCTTTAACTAGAAGAATTTCTTGGCTAAATCTTTCAATAGCAAATTTTCTCGACTTCTCAGTTTCTTCTAAAGATCTTTTTCTTTGGTTCTCTGCCTCTGCTTTTGAGTAAAGAATATCTCCTTCAAGTTTTATTAACTTTTCTTTAAGCTCATTCATTTCTTTAGCAGTACTCCTGTTTTTCTTAGTTGACTTCACTTGTTTTTTTGTTTCATCATTTGCCATATGTAGTAATTTCAAAAAAAATTAGATAAAACCAATATGGAGTTACTTTTACTTTTTTCAACCCCTAATTTAATTTTTGTTTGAAGATTTGACTTGTTATAGTTCTTTAACTGATAATGGCTGCCTTATACCAATAGAATTAAATAACTATGAAAAATTCAATTATAGAAATAACTGAACGAATAAGAGAAAAAAGCCGACCATCCAGGTCTGCTTACCTTAAGCAAGTTACAGTTATGAAGGAAAGACAGCGAGGTGCAGACAGAATGGGTTGTGCCAATGTTGCCCATGCTATTGCAGCACTACCTCAGAATGACAAATTAAAAATTGTTGAGAAAAAATCTCCAAATATTGCTATTGTGACCGCATATAACGATATGCTTTCGGCACATAAGCCTTATGAAAATTATCCTCAGGTTATCCGTGAAGCAGCATCTAAACATGGAGCAACAGCTCAGGTAGCAGGAGGAGTTCCTGCTATGTGTGATGGCGTAACGCAAGGTGAGCCAGGAATGGAGCTAAGTTTATTCTCAAGAGATACTATTGCGATGGGAGCAGCTATAGGTTTATCACATGATGTTTTTGATGGCATATTAATGCTAGGAATATGTGACAAGATTGTCCCTGGATTGCTAATAGGAGCTCTTCACTTTGGCCACTTACCGACTATATTTGTTCCCGCAGGACCAATGTCTACTGGAATTGATAATATAAAAAAATCTAAGGTTAGGGAGCTTTATGCACAGGGAGAAGTAGGGCGTGATGAATTACTTGAATCTGAATCAGCAGCCTACCATGGTGAGGGAACTTGTACATTTTATGGCACAGCAAACAGTAATCAAATGCTTATGGAAGCAATGGGACTTCATATTCCAGGCTCGGCATTTGTTCACCCACATGATGGTGTCCGAAAGCTTCTAACTGAAGAATCGGTAAGACAGATAATTGAGAATATAGAAGATCCGAATATGATTCCTATTGGTGAGTTAGTTGATGAAAAAGTCATAGTTAACGCTATGGCTGCGTTATTAACTACTGGTGGCTCAACTAATCATTTAATACATTGGGTTGCAATAGCAAAAGCTGCTGGAATCATAATAGATTGGTCAGACTTCCATGACCTAGCAAAATCAATTCCATTATTAGCAAGCGTGTATCCAAATGGAACAGCTGATGTTAATGAGTTCCAAAAAGCAGGTGGCCCAGGATTCGTTATTAGAGAATTACTTGACTCTGGATGTATGTACCCTGAAGTTGTTACCGTTGTAAAAGGGGGCCTAGCTGAATATGGAAAAGTACCGGCTACTGAAGCTGGAAAATTAAAATGGGTTGAACTGCCATCTAAAAGTGGAGATGAATCGATTGTTAGAAAAGCAGACAACCCATTTAGTGAATCTGGAGGGTTAAAGCTATTAAAAGGGAATATAGGTAGGTCAGTAATAAAAACATCTGCTATCCCGGAAGAAAAACATATCATTGAAGCACCAGCAATGATTTTTAATAGCCAGGAAGAGTTATTAAATGCATTTGATGAAGGTAAGTTAGAAAAAGATTTGATTGCTGTAGTTCGTTTTCAAGGCCCTAAAGCAAATGGCATGCCGGAGCTGCATAAATTAACTACTCCTTTATCTGTTGTTCAAAATAAAGGCTTTAAAGTTGCAATTGTTACTGATGGAAGAATGAGTGGTGCATCAGGTAAGGTTCCTGCTGCAATTCATATGAGCCCAGAAGCTGCAGCGGGTGGGGCAATTGCAAAAATTCGTGAAGGTGATGTGATTAGAATTAATGCTGTAGTTGGCTCATTAAATGTCTTGATAGATGATAATTCTTGGGATGAAAGAGAAGTCGTTGTAATGACTGAAGCTGAAAAAATAAGCAATGGCCATGGAATTGGTAGGGAATTATTTGCTAGTATGCGAAATAATGTATTATCCGCCGAAGAAGGTGCTATTACCTGGATATAAACTAACAAAGAGAATATATGAAAACTATTGAACTAGCTGAGTACGGACCTGTAATACCAGTAATTGTGATTAATCATATTGATGAAGCGATACCTCTTGCAGAAGCTTTGATTGAAGGCGGTATAAGAGTATTGGAAGTTACTTTGAGAACTGAGTGCGCACTTAAGGCTATTGAAGCAATAACTAAAAATGTTCCGCAAGCTATAGTGGGAGCTGGGACATTAAGAACATCGGCAGATGCTACTAATGCAAAGCTTGCTGGAAGCCAGTTTGCAGTTAGCCCTGGGTATACCTCTGAAATGGGTGCAATTTGTAGAGAGATAGATTTACCATTGCTCCCAGGAGTTTCTACTGGAAGCGAGGTGATGGTTGCAAATAATGAAGGGTATAAGTTTTTAAAGCTATTCCCTGCAGTCGCGGTGGGTGGTATTAGTCTTCTAAAAGGCTTTTCTGGACCCTTTTCTGATGTAAAATTTTGTCCTACAGGTGGTATAACTGTTGACTCTGCAAAAGACTTTTTATCGTTACCTAATGTTCCTGTGTGTGGTGGAACTTGGTTAACACCAAAAGCGTTAGTAGAGAAAGAAAAATGGGCAGATATTACTAAACTTGCAAAAGAAGCTAGCACTATCTAGCAATCAAAGTTTAATGCAAAATTTAAATCAATATTCCACACTTATATTCGATTGTGATGGAGTTATATTAAATTCTAATTTCCAAAAAATTGAGGCATATAGAAAAGCTGCAATTAAATTTGGAGCAGATGCTCATGAAGCTGAAGCTCTAGTTAGATATCATGTTGGGCTCACTGGAATTTCAAGAAATATAAAATTTCATTACTTTTTAGACACTATTTTGGGACGTAAAGTCACTGATGAAGACATGAATTTTTTACTTCAAAGTTTAAATAATGAGGTTATTGCTCTTTTGAAGAATTGTGAGATAACATTAGGGCTAGAAGAATTAAAAAAACAGTCAAAAGACACAACATGGATGGTTGCTTCTGGAGGCGATCAAGAAGAATTAAGATTTTTATTTTCAGATAAAAAAATTAATCATTTATTTGATGGCGGAATATTTGGTAGCCCTAAATCAAAACACGAAATTATTGAAAGTCATATAACGAATGATAATTTTCTTCCAGCTTTATTTTTTGGCGATTCTCTTTATGATATTGAGACCGCAAAAAAATATAATCTAGATTTTATTTTTGTTTCAGATTGGACTGACCTAGAAAATTGGGAGTTAATATGTAAGCAATATAATGTTGAATCTATAAGAACTATGAGCGATTTAGTTATTGCCTAAGTAATTTTTTTAATTATTTTACTTGAACTCCGACCTTGCAATAGAGGAATAAGCTCAACCTTTCCCCCCCATTTTTTAATCTCTTTATGCCCAACAACTTGATTTACAGAATAGTCATTACCTTTAATTAAGGTGTGAGGCTTAATTTTTTTTATTAAATTGATTGGCGTGTCTTGACTAAAAATAATAACTGCATCTACTGCTTCAAGACTACATAATACTCTTGCTCTGTCTAATTCGTTGATAACAGGCCTATTATTTCCCTTAAGCTTTCTTACAGAGCTATCAGAGTTTAAACCTACAATTAAAAAATCTACTTTAATTTTAGCTTGCTCTAAATAAGATACATGACCTGCATGAAGAATATCAAAGCAGCCGTTAGTAAAACCTATCTTTTGTTTTTTTATTTGATAATGACTTAGTTTTTTTAATAAACTTTTTTCTGAAATTAGTTTATTTTTTTCTCCATTAAACTCATTCTCTAGCTCATTTATCAATTCATGTTTTTCAATGGGAGTAGTTCCAACTTTACTAATAACTATTCCAGCTGCAATATTCGCAATTTTTAATGATTCTTGGAGCGTTATTTTTGCCATAATACCTGCTGCTATTGAGGCAATAATAGTGTCCCCGGCACCAGATACATCAAATACTTGTTTTAATTTTGATGCAGGAATAACTTGTATTTTTTTCTCGGTTATAAGCTTAACTCCTAAGTCACCTTGAGTCATTGCTATAAAATCAATATCCAAATCTCGTCTTAATTTCTTAAGATTTTTTTCCAGGGTATGTTCATTTCTAACTATATTATTTGTGAGGGCATATGCCTCATTTTTATTAGGAGTCAGTGCGGTAACTCCACGATACTTTTCTAGTTCATTTCCTTTTGGGTCAACAATAACGGGAATTTTATTTTGTCTTGCTAGCTTAATTAAGGGCTTCATTAACTCTAATGAAATTAGGCCTTTTGCATAATCAGAGACAATAATAATTGAGGGCTTTTTTTTAATTAAATCTAATATTTTTTTTGTATCATTTTTGTTAAGCGATAATACAATGTCTTCCTCATCAATTCTTATAATTTGTTGTTGCCCACTAATAATTCTAGTTTTGGTAGTAGTGGGATTCTTACCCCTTATCACTCCTTTACAAGAAATTAATTTATCTTTAATAAGTCGTGTTAAGTGCTCTCCATTTATATCTTTTCCAATTAATCCAGCTAATACTGTCTTAATACCAAACCCGCTCACGTTAGCCGCTACATTTGCAGCCCCTCCCATACGAAATTGCTCCTTACCTTTTTTTAAAATAGGTATTGGTGCTTCAGGTGAAATACGTGTTATTTCTCCAAATATATAACGATCTAACATTAAGTCACCAACAACTAGACACCATTGATCTTTATTTGTAAATTTAGTTTTTATATTTTCTATTAAATCTTGTTCCATAGATTTTTATACCTCGATTTTAATCTTAATAAATTTATGCATAAGGATCACCACTAACTAAATAATTTTTCACATAATCTGATATTCCTTCAGAAAGTGACTTAAAGTTATTTTTAAATCCTATATTCCTTATTTTATTAATATTTGCTTCTGTAAAGTACTGATACTTTTCTTTTAGATCAGCTGGTAAATCAATATATTTTATAGCTGAATTATTACCACCTAAATTCTTAGCAACCGACTCCCCAATCTCTTTAAAGGCGCGAGCTTTTCCTGTGCCTACATTAAATAAACCTGAAATATTTCGATTTTTTAATAAATATATTACACACTCAACAGCATCTTTAACATATATGAAATCTCTTAATTGCATCCCGTCTTCAAAATCTGGATGTTCACTTTTAAAGAGTCTAATTTCTTGTTCTTTTTGGTACTGTTTAAATGCATGATAAACAACACTTGCCATCCTTCCCTTATGATATTCGTTTGGACCATATACGTTAAAAAACTTCAGACCACACCATTGAGGTGGAATTGCAGATTTAGATTGAATTTGTTGCAGGGCCCATTGATCAAAAAAGTGCTTGGAGTACCCGTAAGCATTTAAAGGAACTAAATCATCTATTTTTTCTTCGCTATCATTGTAACCATATTCGCCTAGACCGTAGGTGGCAGCAGAACTTGCATAAATAAATGGAACATTATTTTTAGCGCACCAGCTCCAAAGCATTTGACTGTAACGAATATTTGAACTTAATAATCGATTAAAATTATTTTCTGTTGTAGCACTAATAGCACCCATATGAATAACAGCAGAAACTTTATTATTCATTTTTAGATATTTGAGTAGGTCATTCTTTTGAATAAATTCAGAAAACTTTCGCTTTGAAATATTTTTCTCTTGTTTGGGGCAAATCAAATCATCAACGATAACAAATTGATCTTCATTAAGAATGGTATTGAGGTGCCATGCAATGATGCTTCCAATCATGCCAGCACCGCCTGTAAGGATTATCATATATTCTTTTTTATCTTATCGTATTGCTGCTTAGTTATTTTTGAGAATTTTTTTTCTTTAACTGCTAACCATTTGTTATCTATCCACCCACTTAGATGCTCACTTAAAATTTTAGACATAGCCTTAATCCATACAGGATTATCATTAAGTGCAGGAATATACAAGTATTTACCGCCTCCATGTTCCTTGAAAATACCTTTTCCTTCAATATTAATTTCTTCTAATGTTTCTAGACAGTCACTGGAAAAGCCAGGACAAATAACATGAACAATTTTTTCTTTACCAATTCCAAGGTCTTTAATAATATTGGAAAAATATGGCTTTAACCATTCTGCTTTACCAAAACGTGATTGAAAACACACTTGATACATCTCATCCTTAAGGTTTAATGCTTCAGCAAGTAACCGTCCTGTTTTATGACATTCACAATGGTATGGATCACCTTCCACTAAAGATTTTTTTGGAATTCCATGAAAACTCATGACAAGTTTTGTTGGTTTTCCATTCTTTTTCCAAAACTCGAGGATAGAATTCTTTAATGCATTAATATACGCTGGATGATCATGATAGTTTCTAATTGTTCTGATTGCAGGGACATTTCTTGCTCGCAATAGGATTCGCCATAAGCTGTCCATAGCTGATGCAGTCGAAGATGCTGCATATTGAGGGTAGAGAGGTAGTAAAATAATTTTAGTACAGTTTTTGTCCCGTAGTTTTTTGAATGCATCTGGCATAGAGGGATTACCGTAACTCATCCCTAATTGCACTTCAATAGGTTCCTTATAATCTTTTTCTAATTGCTTTTTTAGTAAGGACATTTGTTTCTTTGCGTTAACTAACAATGGAGATCCCTCTTTCGTCCATACCTGCTGGTATTTTTTTGCAGAAGCAGCCGGTCTAATCACTAAAATAACACAGTGTAAAATCCAGCACCAAATAAAGCGAGGTATTTCAACAACCCTTCTATCCATAAGAAATTGGCCTAAATATTTTCGTAAGGATTTTGCATCAGGGGCATCTGGAGTTCCAAGATTAGCTAGGATAATTCCAATTCTTGGTGGATCTCCATGATTATAATTTGGTTCAGGTTTGTAATGGCTCATATTTTATTTAATTAATTGAATTGAATTGCTTAACAGTTTAGCAGTGATGTCTACAATAGGGATAACCCTTTCGTATGCCATTCTAGTTGGCCCAATGACACCAATGGTACCTAAAACTTCTCCATTCGCATGGTATGGAGCAGTAATAACACTGCATTCATCAAGGGCTTGGTAACCTGATTCTTGCCCAATAAAAATTTGCATGCCATCTGCTTGATAGCTTTTATCTAAAAGGTTAAGTAATGCAGTTTTTTTCTCAAATACTTCTATAATTTTTTTTATACTAGCAACGTTTTGTGACAGCTCATCTGATCCTAATAAATTTCCTTGTCCAGATATAACAATATTGTCATTTTTTATATCATCAGAGGAGGTTTCAATTGCTGCTGTCATTAAATTAATCATTTCTTTTTTCATATTATTCAGCTCGTTTGAAATTTTTATTTTTGTCTCTTCAATTGAGTGCCCCTCAAATTTTTTATTAAAATAATTCGATGCTTCTAAAAGAGTTGCTTGGTCATAATTTTGATCAGTAAAAAGAACTCGATTCTGAACATTACCATCATCTGTAACAATTATTACTAAAACTCTTTTATCTGAGAGGCTTAAGAATTCTATATGCTTGAAGGTTAGTTTTTTCGCTTTAGGAATCATTACTACCCCAGCAAATTTAGTTAATTCAGAAAGTGTTTCAGAAACAGAGCTTCCAAGATGTTTGTTATCAGAAAGAATTAACTGCTTTTTTAGAACAGAAAGTTCTTTTTCATTTGGTGTTTGCATTGTTAAAAGACTGTCTACAAAAAAGCGATAACCCATTTGTGTTGGGACTCTTCCCGATGATGTATGTGGGCTTAAAATAAAACCAGCTTCCTCAAGGTCCTTCATAACACCCCTAATTGAAGCCGAACTAAGGTCAAGCCCAGATGAGGACGCAAGTGATTTAGAAGCTACGGGCTGCCCATCCCTAATATGTTGCTTTATTAATGCTCTTAAAAGTGTTTGTGCTCTGATATCTAGGCTCATTTAATTTGAATTAATTCTTTCCTTAGAAGATGAATCGATTAAAATAGATTTAATAATATGTTTTATTTTACTAATTCAAAACTAATATAGCTAGAATAAAAAAAAATCATGAGTAAATTTAATAAAATTGCCGTAATTGGAAAGTACCCCTCTTTTGAGGAGGTGGGTGATTTTCATGCACAATTAATACAGTTAATTGGTCACTTAAGTAATAAAAAAAATGTTGAATTAATTATTGAAGAAAAAACTCAAAAACAGATTAATTTAGTTCAGTTTAAATCGTTACCACTTACAGATATTGGCCCTCAAGTTGATGTGGCTATTATTGTTGGAGGTGATGGAACAATGCTAGGTGTTGCTAGATCATTAGTCGATTCTCAAATTCCCTTAATTGGTGTAAACAGAGGTAGATTTGGTTTTTTAGCAGACTTAGATATTAATACCATGTTTTCAAATATTGATATGATTTTAGATGGTGATTTTATTCGGGACGATAGAATGTTGATTGATACAAGGATTATTAGATCTGATAAAGTAATTTATGAGTCTCAATCGTTAAATGATGTTGTCATTAAAAGTGGCTTAAAATTAATTGAGCTGGAGGTAATTATTGACGACCGCTTTGTGCATACACAAAGGTCAGATGGCATAATTGTTAGTACCCCAACAGGCACGACGGCCTATGCTTTGTCAGCAGGAGGGCCTATTCTCCATCCCAATTTAGATGCAATTTCAATAGTACCAATTAGCCCTCATACATTAAGTAATAGACCTATTGCTGTTAGTGGAAACAGTGAGATAGTAATTAAAATAATTCATATGGATGAAGCGTATGCAAGTATTGATGGGCAAATTAAGTTTCCTTTAGATTTAAGAGATCGGATTGAAATTAAAAAAGCCAATCAAAATATATCTATTCTTCATCCAAATAATTATTGTTATTTTGAAATGTTAAGAAATAAGTTAAATTGGGGTTAGGCTCAAATTATGCTTGAAAGCTTATCGATTACAAATTTTGTCATTGTTGACCAGCTTGAATTAAATTTTGATGCTGGCTTTACTGCGCTTACAGGAGAAACCGGAGCTGGAAAGTCAATACTTATAGATGCACTATCATTGGCGTTAGGTAGTAGAAGCGAGACTGGTATTGTTAGAAATGGTTATGATAAGTCAGAAATTTCAGCAACCTTTAATATTGTAAATAACCATGATGCCACCAAATGGCTTAATGAAAATGACATTGAGACAGAGGGAGGGTTACTTCTGAGGCGCGTAGTATTTTCAGATGGTAAATCTAAGGCGTATATCAATGGCTCATCTTCTACTATAAATCAGTTACGTGAGCTTGGAGAATTATTAGTAGACATCTATAGTCAAAACTCTCATCATTCGTTGCTAAAAGCCTCGACTCAAAGAGATATACTCGATAATTTTTCTAATCTTAAAAATAATGTAAATCTAGTAAAAAAATTATACAAAATATGGCATCAATTATTTTTAGAACATGAAGATTTTGAAAAAAACCGCGAGTCATACAAACTAGAATTAGAAGAGTTATCGGAAAAAATTAACCAATATCAACCACTTGAATTCTCATTGGAGAATTGGGAACATATTCAACAGCAACACAAAGCACTAAACAATCGTACTGAATTAATTTTAGGCGCTCAAAAAGTATTATCTATTCTTAATAATGAAGAACCACTTGCTATCAATGAGCAGCTCTCAGACTTAAATAGTCATTTAACCAACCTAGTACAACTTGATGGTTCACTAGATATTCATCTTAAAGCATTAGATGCGGCAACACTAGAGTTGGTAGAGATGCGAAGAGAATTGAATGGCTACGCTCAGTCCTTAGAAGAAAATCATGAATTACAAAAAGAGATTGAAAATAAAATTCAGCTTACATTTGATTTCCTTAGAAAATACCGATTGAAACCTGATGAGCTAGAGAGTGCCAGTAAAGCATGGCAAGAGAGAGTTTTACTATTAAATAATATTCTGGGCGAGTCTGGTATTGAAGTTGCTCTAAATAAAGCAAAAGCTGATTATGATAAAGCTGCATCAGAACTATCTCATCAGAGAGCTGTTGCTTCAAAAAATCTAAGCAATGAAATTACAGATAAATTAAAACAGCTTTCATTTGCTCATGGTAAATTTTTAGTAAATTTAAAACATATTGAGGCTAGTCAGTTTGGAAACGAGCAGGCTGAATTTTTGATATCAACATACCAAGGAGCTGAACCTAGGCCAATTCAAAAGGTTGCATCAGGTGGTGAATTGTCTCGTATCAGTCTAGCTATAAGAGTGTGCTCCATTGCAGATACAAATATACCTTCAATGATTTTTGATGAAGTGGATGTAGGCATTGGAGGAGGGGTTGCTGAAATAGTTGGAAAATTATTAAAATCATTAGGTGAAGCTAATGCTCGACAAATTTTTGTTATCACACATCTGCCTCAGGTAGCTGCTCAATCTAGATATCATTTTAAGGTTTCAAAAAATCAGGTTAATAATCAAACAATTAGCCATATTGAATTACTTAATGAAAAAGATCGAGTAAATGAAGTTGCCCGAATGCTAGGAGGAGTGAAAATTACAACAACAACAATAGATCATGCCAAAGAAATTTTAAGTTAATCAGATATCTTATGACATTTATCAATATTATTTTTACCGCCTAAGCGACAGTTACAAGGATTTTTTGTGCAATCAGCAGATATATACAATGAATGATCAATTATTTTAAAGCCTAATTCTTCGGCAACTTGTTCTTGAATTCTCTCAATATCATCATTTAAAAATTCTTGTACGTAGCCACATTGTGTACATACGATATGATCATGATGAGATTTTTGATTAAGTTCGAATACAGCTTTACCGCTCTCGAAATGATGTCTTATTAATAAGCCAGCTTGTTCAAATTGAGTTAAAACTCTATAAATTGTTGCAAGACCAACTTCATCCCCAGCAGATATCATGACTTTGAAAATATCTTCGGCTGATAAATGCTTATCTTCTGAATTTTCAAATATGCTAAGGACTTTTAATCGCGGCAGCGTTGCCTTTAATCCGGTCTTCTTCAGATTGATATGATCATCCATAACGGTTTCCTCCAAAATTAAATAAACACAATAATCACATGTTATATTATCAATCTTTGTAAATAAAGCCATATCTAATGAGATTAGTAGTAATTTTATCTATTTTTTTAATATCCTGCAGTTTTCAGGATTCAGCTATTAATATTCCAACTAAGCTCTATAAAATGAATATTAAGCAGGGTAATGAGATAGATTCTGAGATGCTTCTTCAGTTAAAGCCAGGAATGACTAAGTCTCAGGTTAGGTTTGTTTTAGGAACTCCATTGATCCAGGATAACTATCATAACCAGCGCTGGGATTATCTTTATATATTAAGAAAAGATGGGAAAGTGGTAGACAAACGTCATGTTATTGTTAATTTTGAAAAAGATTTACTAAAGACTATTACAGGCGAAGTCATAACCAAAAATAAAGATGGAGACTTTATTACTGGAGAAAAGTATGGTGTTCGGAGCTATGATAAAGAAATTATCCAAGATGAAGCTGCTGAATCATCTTGGTTAGAAAAATTAAAATTCTGGGAAGAAAAAGCTGAAGACGAAATCAATAGTGTGAATATAAAAGTTATTAAAGAAGAAAATGAAGGTGAAATATCGAACAATACTGATCTTATGCAAAAGACTGATATTAATGAATCAATTAATGAAGTATTAAGAGCTCACATAGAAAGTAAGGAATCAGAAGATATATTAAGCGATGATTTAAGAGATAAGAAATTACTAACAAAAGATAAAGAAGCTATAATAAATTCAGAAACAAATGACGAAGAATCAGATTACTTTAACTTACTATTAGAAAAAATTGGATTTTAATATGACAAAACCTATTAGAATAGTTGTTGTTGGTGCCACTGGTAAAATGGGACAAACCTTAATCCAGGAAATTTTTAATGATAAGGGACTTATACTATCTGGAGCAGCAGATGTAGCATCAAGTTCTTTAATTGGAAGTGATGCAGGCTCTTTATTAGGTCTTAAAACTAATGTTTTAATTTCGGAATCATTGACAGAAGAGCACGCTGAAAGTGATATATTAATTGACTTTACAAGACCGGAGGCCAGTCTTGAGTATTTAGATTTTTGCCTCGTACATAATATTAATTATGTCCTAGGAACGACTGGATTTAATGAAGATGAAAAAGAAAGAATTCATTCTGCTGCTAAAAAAATAGCAATTTGTTTTGCACCCAATATGAGCGTAGGTGTAAATCTATTAATTTCTCTTGTAGAAGCGGCAACAAAAGTTCTACATCATGAATTTGATATTGAGATTATTGAGGCTCATCATCGACATAAGGTAGATTCTCCATCTGGCACTGCTCTGAGGCTTGGAGAGGCTGTGGCAAAATCTGCCGGATTATCCCTAAAAGAAAATAGTATTTTTCACCGTGAAGGTAATATTGCCCCTAGAAAGGCTACGGAAATTGGATTTTCAGCGATTCGTGGCGGTGATATTGTAGGCGACCATACTGTTTTATTCGCTGGAGACGGGGAGAGGATTGAACTTACCCATAAGGCTAGCAGTCGTAAAACCTTTGCTAAAGGAGCAATCCGTGCTGCGAAATTTATTACAGGGAAAACCGCTGGTTTATTTGATATTTTAGACGTATTAAATTTAAAAAATACTTGATTAAATACTGTTATTTAAATTGAAGTAAATCCTTGATTCATTTATAATCTCGTAAACCGGCCGGATCAAAATCCACCCGTTTGTTTTATCTAGTTAAAATTACCTTGGGAGCGTTTCTTGTCGAGTAAAATGCCGGCCATCTTAGTGCTTGCAGACGGAACAAAGTTTCGAGGTTATTCAATTGGTATCGAAGGTAATGTTTCTGGAGAGGTTGTTTTTAATACAGCCATGACAGGATATCAAGAGATCTTAACTGACCCTTCATATACAGAGCAACTTGTGACATTAACTTACCCCCATATTGGCAATACTGGAATAAATTCCGAAGATAGCGAGTCGCATAAAATTTTTGCAAAAGGCTTAATTATTCGTGATTTGCCTATAATTGAATCAAATTTTAGAAGTACGCTCTCACTTGCAAATTTTTTAGTCTCAGAAAAGATAATTGCAATTGCAGGAATAGATACTAGGCAGCTCACTAAACATATTAGAACGTATGGTGCTCAGCCTGGATGTATCGCTGCCGGAATTTTTGATGAGAAGGATATTGCGCAAAATGCAAATAAATTTCCAGGCTTATCAGGCATGGATCTAGCAAAAGTTGTTTCAACTGACAAAGAATATTTATTTAGTGAGGGGGAATGGGCCCTAGGTTCTGGTTATGAAGATATAAAAAAAACTTCTTATAATGTTGTAGCCTATGATTACGGGGTCAAAAAAAATATATTAAGAATGTTAGCTTCTAGAGGATGTCGGGTAAATGTCGTACCAGCCAATATGCCTGCCAACAAAGTGCTTGCACTTAATCCAGATGGTATTTTCTTATCAAATGGCCCCGGAGACCCTGAGCCTTGTGATTATGCTATCAAGAATATTCAGACTTTAATTAATGAAAAGCTTCCTATTTTTGGTATTTGTCTTGGACATCAGCTGTTAGGACTAGCAAGTCATGCTAAAACCCACAAGATGAAATTTGGTCATCATGGCGCTAATCATCCTGTCCAAGATTTAGAAACTGGAAAAGTTTTTATTACTAGTCAAAATCATGGTTTTGCAGTTGATGAAAAAACGTTACCAGATAATCTTAAAGCTACTCACCGCTCACTTTTTGATGGTTCACTTCAGGGAATTTCTAGAATAGATTCTCCGGCCTTTAGTTTTCAAGGGCACCCAGAAGCAAGTCCTGGTCCTACTGAGATGAGCTACCTCTTTGATAAGTTTATTAACATGATGATTAAAGCGAAGAAGAAATAATGGCAAAGCGAAAGGATATAAAATCTATATTAATCATTGGTGCAGGACCAATTATTATTGGTCAGGCTTGTGAATTCGACTATTCTGGCGCACAGGCCTGTAAAGCATTAAAAGAAGAGGGATATAGAGTTATTTTAGTAAACTCAAATCCTGCGACTATCATGACTGACCCAGAATTGGCAGATGCGACTTATATCGAGCCCATTCAATGGCAAGTTGTAAGTAGGATTATAGAAAAAGAAAATCCAGATGCAATTTTACCCACAATGGGAGGGCAAACAGCTTTAAATTGTGCATTAGATTTAGATAAGCATGGTGTTCTGAAGAAATTTAATGTTGAATTGATAGGAGCATCAAAAGAGTCTATAGATAAAGCAGAAGACCGACAAAAATTTAAGGAGGCGATGGAACGTATTGGTTTGGCCTCAGCACGATCAGTTATTGCTCATAGTATAGAGGAAGCAATCCAGGTTCAGGATGGAATTGGGTATCCTTCCATTATAAGGCCCTCATTTACTATGGGTGGCAGTGGCGGTGGTATTGCCTATAATAAAGAGGAATTTCTAGCAATATGTGAACGCGGCTTAGATGCTTCACCTACTAATGAATTATTAATAGAAGAGTCCTTATTAGGTTGGAAAGAATATGAAATGGAAGTTGTAAGAGACTCTAAGGATAATTGTATTATTATCTGTTCGATTGAAAATTTAGATCCAATGGGAGTTCATACCGGAGATTCTATAACTGTTGCTCCAGCGCAAACATTAACTGATAAAGAATATCAAATTATGCGAACAGCATCGATTGATGTATTAAGGGAGATTGGGGTAAATACGGGGGGATCAAACGTTCAGTTTTCGATTAATCCAGAAGATGGTCGAATGGTAGTTATTGAAATGAATCCAAGAGTTTCAAGGTCATCTGCTCTTGCGTCAAAAGCAACTGGCTTCCCTATCGCAAAAATTGCTGCAAAATTAGCTGTAGGTTTTACATTGGATGAGTTAAAAAATGATATTACTGGTGGACAAACACCTGCGTCTTTTGAGCCAACAATAGATTATGTAGTTACTAAAATTCCTCGCTTTGCATTTGAAAAATTTCCTCAAGCTGATTCACGGTTAACGACTCAGATGAAGTCTGTTGGTGAAGTCATGTCGATTGGAAGAACCTTTCAGGAGTCATTTCAAAAAGCGTTACGTGGACTGGAAACTGATGCAGATGGTTTAGTCGAATATTCAAATAATATTGATGAAATTATAAAAGAGTTAAGAGAACCTGGACCTAATCGTATTTGGTTTGTTGGCGATGCTTTTAGAAGCGGATTATCGATTAATGATGTATTCAAACATTCAAAAATTGATCCTTGGTTTTTATATCAAATCAATGATTTAATTTTAACTGAGCAAGAAATTAAAAATTTTTCAATTTCATCGTTAAATGCAGAGCATATTTTCAATATTAAGAGAAAAGGTTTTTCAGATAGTCGTATTGCCCATTTAATGGGTTGTATGGAGGAAGAAGTACGTAATTATAGACACTCTATAAATTTACATCCTGTCTATAAAAGAGTTGATACCTGTGCAGCAGAATTTGAAACAAAAACAGCTTATCTTTATTCTACATACGAAGAAACTTGTGAATCTAATCCCTCAAATAATAAGAAAGTTATTATTATAGGCGGTGGACCGAATCGAATTGGGCAAGGTATAGAGTTTGATTATTGTTGTGTTCATGCATCCCTTGCGCTAAGAGAGAGTGGCTTTGAAACTATAATGATTAATTGCAATCCTGAAACTGTTTCAACTGATTACGATATATCAAATCGACTATACTTTGACCCAGTCACCCTAGAAGATGTTTTAGAAATAGTTCATAAAGAGAAGCCGTGGGGTGTGATTGTTCAGTATGGCGGACAAACTCCATTAAAGTTAGCAAAGGGACTAGCGGAGCACAATGTGCCTATAATTGGAACTCTGCCAGATGATATTGATGCAGCTGAAGATAGAGAGCGCTTCCAAAAAATTTTAGTAGATCTTAATTTAAGACAGCCTCCCAATAAAACTGCTAGAACTCCGGAAGAGGCAATAATGCATGCTGAGGATATAGGTTACCCATTAGTTGTAAGGCCCAGTTATGTTTTAGGCGGGCGGGCAATGGAAATAGTTCACGAACAATCTGATCTGGAAAGATATATGAGAGAGGCTGTAAAAGTTTCGAATGATTCTCCGGTACTTTTAGATAGATTCTTGAATGATGCATTAGAAATTGATGTGGATGCAATATCTGATGGAGTCGATATTGTGATTGGTGGAATTATGGAGCATATAGAGCAAGCTGGGGTTCACTCAGGGGACTCAGCTTGTTCATTACCGCCTTATAGCCTCTCAAAAGAGGTTCAAAAAGAAATTATTATTCAAACTAAGAAAATGGCTAAAGCATTAAATGTAATAGGCTTGATGAATGTTCAATTTGCCGTTCAAGGGAAGAATATTTTTGTTCTTGAAGTTAATCCAAGGGCCTCTAGAACTGTTCCATTTGTATCTAAAGCGATAGGAAGGCCTCTAGCTAAGATAGCAGCTAATTGTATGGCTGGAAAAACATTAGCACAGCAAAATATGGTCAAGGAAATTACCCCCCCTTTCTTTTCTGTAAAAGAGGCAGTCTTTCCTTTTATAAAATTTCCCGGGGTTGATCCTATTTTAGGCCCGGAGATGAAATCCACAGGTGAGGTAATGGGGGTTGGCAAAACCTTTGCTGAAGCGTTTATTAAATCACAACTAGGATCTTCTGTAATTCTCCCAAAAGGAGGAAAAGCCTTTCTTAGTGTTAGAAAAGAGGATCATCTTAAAGTACTTGATATAGCCGTATCATTAAAAAATCTTGGCTTTAAATTAGTTGCAACTAAAGGAACAGCAAAGGCTATTAAAAACCATGGTCTGAAAGTTGAAGCAGTTAATAAGGTTGCAGAAGGCCGACCTCATGTGGTTGATATGATTAAAAATGATGAAATTGATTTTATTGTGAATATTACAGAAGACAAAAGAGCGATTGCTGATTCCTATGAAATTCGAAGAAATGCTCTACAAAATAAAGTAACCTACTACACTACTATTGCAGGGGCTCGAGCTGCGTGTGTTGGTATGAATTATGGTGAAGAGCTTGATGTAGCATCACTTCAGAGCTTGCATAAGATATCGTCTTAAAATAAACTCATCTCACTATGGCTTAGAATATATTTTTATTAAAGGAAGTTAAATGAATCAAGTTCCAATAACGCGAAATGGGCACGAGTTACTAAAAAAAGAATTATTGCAACTAAAGAGCAAAGATCGTCCAAGTGTTATTCAAGCTATTGCAGAAGCTAGGTCGCATGGTGATCTTTCAGAAAATGCAGAATATGACGCAGCTAAGGAAAAGCAAGCCTTTATTGAGGGTAGGCTGGCAGAAATTGAAGCAAAATTATCTCAGGCAATCGTGATTGACCCTTCCTCCATTAATGGTGAAGGCAAATGTGTTTTTGCATCCACTGTAACCGTTGAAGATTTAGATACTGAAAGTAAGTCAATCTATCAGATTGTTGGTGATGATGAGTCAGATATTAAACAAAATAAAATTTCTATTAATTCTCCGTTAGCAAAAGCATTAATTGGAAAAGAGGAGGGGGATGTAATTGAATTCGAAACTCCTGGTGGCATAAAGTCATTTGAAATATTAAAAGTAGAGTACATCTAAATATTAAAATATGGAAAATCTTATAAATAAGCTCTCTATCATTTTAGCCACATTGTGGGTAGGAGGTTTGTGGTCTATGTTGATGGTCACATCAGTACTTTTTCATAAGATACCTAGCGCTTATATTGCTGGGGCAATTGCTGAAGATATGTTCACATATATTAATTATTTTGGTTTAATCACATCTTTATTTCTAATATTTGTTGGGTATAAAAAGTGTGGAATTAAATTACTTAAGAAATCTTATTTCTGGATAATTTGTATGATGCTAGTTGTAATTATGATTAATTATTTTGGTGTTAATCCATTTCTTGAGGCCCTAAAAATAGAAGCACTTTCAAAAGAAGTTATGGAGAGCGTATTCTCTGAGCGTTATCGAACATGGCATGGAATTGCTAGTGGAGCTTATTTATTGGAATGTTTCCTTGGTATTATGCTAGTTTTAAGAGTTAGACTGTTAAATTAAGGTAAGACTATTTTTGTTTTATCATTTGCTTTAAAAATGACTATTTGTTTGCCTATATGATTAATTGACTCAGCTTCAACTTTTTCACAAATAGAAGTTAAAATAAGAGCGCGAGCAAACTTATCATTTTCTTGAACCTGAATTTTTATAAGTTCGTGGGCTTTAAGGTTTAATTTAATTTCATTAATTACTGAGTCGGATAGTCCTTTATTGCCAATTTGAACAACAGATTTTATTCCGTGTGACAAGGCTCTAAGATGTGAAACTTGTTTCGAATTTAGCATAATAAATTTTAATGAAAAATTAAATTGGATGAATAATAGCAGATGAAAAGATCTAGAACTAGTAAAAGCTGGATGAATGAGCATGTTAAAGATAGTTATGTGAAACAGGCCCAGTCAGATGGATACCGTTCACGTGCAGCTTACAAGCTAATTGAGGCAAATGAAAAATTTAAGTTTCTGTCTAAAAATATGGTTGTAGTTGATCTTGGGTCTTCTCCTGGAAGTTGGTCTCAAGCGACAGAAAAGATTGTAGGAAGCCAAGGAAAAATATTCGCTTTAGACATTATAGAAATGCAACCCATTAAGAATGTTAGTTTTATTCAGGGTGACTTCCGAGAGGAATATGTTCTTCATGCGTTAGAAAATAAATTAGGAGATTTGAAGGTAGACCTTGTTATTTCAGATATGGCCCCCAATATTAGTGGTATAAAGACAAAAGACCAGGCAGGAATAATTCATCTAAATGAATTGGCACTTGATTTTTCTAGGAATTGGATGAAACCGAATGGAAACTTGCTGGTCAAATCTTTTGTTGGTGAGCAGTATGAGACATTTATTGATGCAGCCAGAAAAGTTTTTAATAAGGTTGTGACTTTTAAGCCCAAGTCATCTCGTGATAGAAGCTCAGAAATTTTTATTGTAGGACAAAAATTGAAGAATATGGAGTGATTCTGTCATTCTAGTTTAGAATAATTATTAATTACAATATAAAGGTAAACAGTTGAATAACAATACATTAAAAACAATTGCAATCTGGATTTCTCTTGGTCTTATTATGATGACCATTTTTAATCAATTTTCAGGATCATCAAGATTTGAAAATAAACTAGTTTATTCTGAATTTATGGCTGAGGTTAAAGCTGGGAATATTTCTAAAGTTGAAATAGATGGCAACAATCTTACTGGAACGACGGCTGAGGGCAAGAAGTTTGCAACATATGCGCCAACAGATCCATGGCTTGTGTCTGACCTTCTAAAAAATAATGTAATTGTGGATGCTAAACCTAAGGAACAGCAGTCTCTCTTTATGAGTATTTTTATTTCATGGTTTCCGATGATCTTATTGGTCGGAGTGTGGATATTTTTTATGAAGCAAATGCAAGGTGGTGGTTCAAAAGGTGGAGGTCCTTTTTCATTTGGAAAAAGTAAAGCTAAGCAGCTAGATAAAACTAATAACAAAACTACATTTGCTGACGTGGCTGGATGTGATGAGGCCAAAGAAGAAGTTGCTGAAATTGTTGAATTCTTAAAAGAGCCATCAAAATTTCATAAATTGGGCGGAAAAATACCCAGAGGGGTATTAATGGTTGGACCTCCAGGAACAGGTAAAACATTATTAGCTAGAGCAATTGCTGGAGAAGCTCAGGTTCCTTTTTATACTATCTCTGGTTCAGACTTTGTTGAAATGTTTGTGGGGGTTGGTGCTGCACGTGTTCGTGATATGTTCGAACAAGCCAAAAAAAATTCACCATGTATTATTTTTATTGATGAAATTGACGCGGTAGGTAGACATCGTGGCGCTGGAACAGGCGGAGGAAACGATGAGCGAGAACAAACATTAAATCAGTTACTTGTAGAATTAGATGGTTTTGAAGCTAATTCAGGAGTAATTGTTATTGCTGCAACTAATCGAGCCGATGTTTTAGACAAGGCCTTACTCCGTCCTGGAAGATTTGACCGTCAAGTTTCTGTAAGCCTTCCTGATATAAAAGGTAGAGAGGAAATTTTGACTGTTCATATGAGAAAAATTCCTATGGATATTGATGTTAAGGCTGATATTATCGCTAGAGGGACCCCAGGTTTTTCAGGCGCTGATTTAGCAAACTTAGTAAATGAAGCAGCATTATTTGCAGCACGTTTCAATAAAAAAAATGTTGATATGGAAGATTTTGAGCAGGCTAAAGATAAAATTTATATGGGCCCAGAGCGTAAATCTATGATTATGCGTGAGGAAGAAAGAAGAAATACTGCTTATCATGAGTCAGGGCATGCTGTAGTTGCTAAATTATTACCTAATGCAGACCCTGTTCACAAGGTAACAATAATGCCAAGAGGTTGGGCATTAGGATTAACATGGCAACTTCCAGAGTTTGATCGGTTCAGTAATTTCAAAGATAAAATGCTTGAAGAAATAGCAATTTTATTTGGTGGAAGAATTGCAGAAGAAGTTTTTATGAAGCAAATGTCTACAGGCGCTGGAAATGATTTTGAACGAGCAACAAAGCTTGCAAGAGACATGGTAACTAAATATGGTATGTCTGATAAATTAGGCACCATGGTTTATGCTGACGATACTCAGGAATCCTTTATGCCAATGTCATCAAAATCAATCTCAGAGGCTACTCAACAAAAAGTAGACAATGAAATAAAATCTATTCTTGACCAGCAATATGCTGTTGCACGAAAATTGATTGAGAAAAATAAGAAAAAAATTGAGGTAATGGCTAAAGCATTATTAGAGTACGAAACAATTGATAGCGATCAAATCAATGACATTATGGCTGGAAAAAAAGCTAGACCTCCAAAACCATCAAGAGGAACGGCACCTAAAGTCAGGCCTAAAGATGGTGGTTCAGGACCTGCTGCACCTATAGTCACGCCACAACCAACAGCTAAGAAGTGATTAAAGGGGTAATTTACCCCTTTATTTATGCAAACACTCAAACAACTCATTAGTAAAAATAAAGATCCAATAGTTATGGGGATCTTAAATGTCACACCAGACTCATTCTCTGATGGAGGTAAGTATTTAGGTTTAACAGCTGCGATTGATCATGCAATGAGCATGATTGAAGAGGGAGCATTAATAATTGATATTGGTGGCGAATCAACCCGTCCAAATGCGCAAAAGGTCTCACTAGAAACTGAAAAAGCACGTATTGTGCCAGTTATAAAAGCATTAAAAAAAGAGTCCGATATATACCTTTCTCTTGATACGAATAAGCCTGAGCTTATGAAAATAGGTGTTGATTTAGGGGTCAACATGATTAATGATATTTATGCCCTGACCAAGCCCGAAGCAATGAATATTCTAGCAGAATCAAAATTAGATGTATGTCTTATGCACATGCAAGGAAACCCTCAAACAATGCAAGAAAATCCCAGTTATGACGAAGTAGTAAGCGAAGTAAAATTTTTTCTAGATAATCAGATTGAACATTGTATCAATAATGGAATTGAAGAATCTAGAATTATGGTCGATCCTGGATTTGGATTTGGAAAGACACATGAAGATAATTTGGCTATCTTTAATAAGATTGAGGAATTTACTCACAAAAAAATTGCACTGATGATAGGTTTATCGAGAAAATCTATAATAAAAAAATTAGTAGGGGAAAATGAAGATGCTATCATTCAAGCTAGCGCATTAATGGCAGCGATTGCATCCAAGAAAGGGGCAAAAGTATTGCGTGTTCATGATGTAAAGGCCACAAAAATTGCAGTTAATTTATTAAATAATTTATAAAAAATATGAAAAAATTTTTTGGTACAGACGGTATTCGTGGAAAAACTGGGGATTACCCGGTAACACCAGATTTTTTTGTTAAGCTAGGTTATGCAGCAGGATTAGTTCTGACGAAAAATATTAAGGGAAATAAAAGGCCGTCCGTAGTAATTGGAAAAGACACGAGAATCTCAGGGTATATGTTGGAATCTTCTCTTGAAGCAGGATTTTCATCTGCTGGGGTTGATGTCTATTTAACTGGACCAATACCAACTCCAGCGATTGCATTTCTAACACAATCACTAGCAGCTGATATTGGTATTATGATAACAGCCTCTCATAATCCTTTTGAAGATAATGGAATTAAATTATTTTCTAGTTGTGGAACTAAACTTTCAGATAAGGTTGAGAATGAAATAGAGGAATTGATTGAAAGTGAAATTAAATGCGTACAACCAAGTAAGCTTGGAAAAGCAAGGCGTCTAGATAATGCCAGAGCGCAATATATTCAATTTTGCCTAAAAACTGTTCCTAAAGAATTAAGTTTAAAAAATTATAAAATAGTTCTCGATTGCGCTAATGGGGCAACATATCAAGTGGCTCCCGAAATATTCCGATTGTTAGGTGCTGATATTGTTTTGATAAATCATGAGCCTGATGGTTTGAATATTAATTTGCAAGCGGGATCAACTCACCCAGAATTTCTAATAGATAATGTAAAAAACAATAAAGCTGACCTAGGAATCGCTTTTGATGGAGATGGCGATCGCTTAATTATGGTAAGCGAACGAGGTGACTTAGTTGATGGCGATCAAATTTTATATTTAATTATGGATTATTATAACAATCAAAATAAACTTAAGGGTGGAGTTGTTGGGACGTTAATGACTAATCTAGCTTTACAAGAAAAATGTAAGTTTCTTGGAATTCCATTCGAAAGATCGAATGTAGGTGATCGCTATGTATCAGAAATGCTTCGAAGGAGATCATGGCAAATTGGCGGAGAAAATTCTGGTCATATAGTTTTATTGGAACATCATACAACTGGCGATGGTATTATTTCTTCTTTACAAGTTATCACGGCCTTATTAGAAAAAAATAAAAAAATAAGTGAAATATTAAAAGAGCTGCCACTGTATCCTCAGGTCTTAATTAATATTCCTTTGACTATTAAAATTGATACTAACTCGATTTTCATTAAGGAGATTATATCAAGAGCTGAAGAAATAATGGATGGGCTTGGAAGGGTTTTGATCAGAGCATCCGGAACACAACCATTATTGAGAATAATGACGGAAGGACCAAGTAAAGAATTAACTAAAAAGGCAGCACAATTCTTAGTTGAAAAGATTAAATCTATTAGTTAATACTAAAGAAATTTTTTACCCAAACTTACCTGTGATGTAGTCTTCTGTTTCTTTTTTAGATGGATTTGTAAATATTTTATTTGTATCGTCATGCTCAACTAGCTCTCCAAGATACATATAAGCCGTATAATCAGAAATTCTTGCTGCTTGCTGCATGTTATGTGTCACTATAAGTATGGAAAGCTTCTTTTTTAATTCAGACATTAACTCTTCAATGTTAACAGTAGCAATTGGATCTAATGCTGAAGTAGGTTCATCAAAAAGCATAATTTCTGGCTCAGTTGCTAATGCCCTTGCTATACAAAGCCTTTGCTGTTGCCCACCTGATAAATTAAATGCTAAATCTTGTAGCCGATCTTTGACTTCATTCCATAAAGAGGCACCCTTTAAAGCCTCCTCAACCTTATCGTCTAATATTCTTTTATTATTCTCCCCCCTAACTCTTAAGCCGTAAGCTACATTTTCAAAAATAGACTTAGGAAACGGATTGGGTTTTTGAAATACCATACTAATACGCATTCTCACTTCTATAGGGTCAACCTTTTTATCTAAAATATTTGTATTGTCTGGATAAAGAATAATTTCACCTTCATATTTATTCCCGGGATACAAATCATGCATTCGATTAAATGATCTTAAAAAAGTCGACTTCCCGCAACCAGATGGGCCAATAAGTGCTGTAATTTTATTCTCATAAACTGGCAGATTAATTTTTTTTAGTGCTTGCGTTCCATCAGCATAAAAAAAGTTAAGATTCTTAGATTCAGCTTTGACAATTTCATTGTGTTTATTTTTTTCCG
Organism: Methylophilaceae bacterium; assembly: GCA_028247015.1. Taxonomy (GTDB): domain Bacteria; phylum Pseudomonadota; class Gammaproteobacteria; order Burkholderiales; family Methylophilaceae; genus BACL14. The sequence continues at coordinate 33,921 of JAOKFJ010000007.1, forward strand.
TTACCATTTAATTTTTTTCCTAATGTTGTACCTAAGCTTTATTGCTACACCGTTCATTAATACCGTTAAAATAATTATGACGGCTCCAGTAGCAGCTGCATTTATATGAAATGCATGTTGTGGTCTTGATATCCAGTTGAACATTTGTATTGGTAGGACAGTAAAACCTGCATTCAGCCAATCTAAATTAATAAAAGGAGGATCAATCGTTACTGGAGATGGAGGTAGAAAAGCAATAAATGTTAGAGCGCCAATAGTAATTAAAGGTGCTGTTTCTCCTATTGCACGAGCCATTCCAATAATAACCCCTGTTAGTATTCCGCCGTAGGAGTATTGGACAACATGGTTTAATACTACCTGCCATTTAGTAGCACCGACCGCATAGGCGGCCTCGCGAATTTGGACGGGAATAGCTCTAATGGCTTCTCGAGTTGATACGATTACAATAGGTAACATTAAAAGAGCGAGTGTTAACCCAGCAGTTAAGATACTTTGACCCAACCCAAAACTATACACAAATAAACCTAATGCAAGTAAGCCGTAAATAATGGAAGGAACTCCTGCTAGGTTAGATACATTGATCTCGATAATATCTGATAGCCAACCTTTTTTAGAGTATTCTTCAAGGTAAATTCCAGCTGCAATTCCTAATGGAACCGCTACGATGAATGTAACAATTAAAACTAATGAAGAGCCTACCCATGCTGAAAGAATTCCTGCTCTTGCTGCTCTACGTGATGGAAAGTTACTAAAGAAATCTAAAGTAAATTTTGGATACCCATCAAGGACTAGATCTAAGAAAAGTATTATTAATGTAATTGTTAGACTAGCAATTACAAACATACCTAGACCTGCAAAGATAAGATCATTTCTTTTGTGTTGCCTTATCATAGTTCGGATAAGGTTAAGATCTTTTAGGGCTGAAGGTTTTTTTTGATTTACTGCCATATTTTAATATCGCTCCGCAAATTTCTTTCGGGTCATGTGCCCTAATATATTTAATAGTAGCGTCATCACCAATAATGTAAGGCCAGCAGCAAAAATACTTTGGTAGCCAATACCTCCATGCTCAAGATCACCAAGAGCTACAGAAACTATATACGAGGTAATGGTCGCTGCACTTTCGACTGGATTAAACGTAAAATTAGGTTGTTGCCCTGCTGCAATTGCTACAATCATTGTCTCACCTACTGCTCGACTGATAGCAAGGATATAAGCTGCCACAATACCTGATATTGCTGCTGGAGTAATAACTCTGACGGAAGTTTGAAATCGTGTTGCTCCCATTGCATATGCTCCCTCTCTCATAGCCATCGGGACAGCCCGCATTGAATCTTCAGCAAGTGATGCAATATATGGAACAATCATTACTCCCATAACAATACCGGGGCCTAACATATTGAATGTTGTTAAATCAGGATATATTTTTTGAAGCAATGGAGTGACAAGCATCAGTGCAAAATAACCAAAAACAACAGTTGGTACACCAACTAATAATTCAAGGATTGGCTTGACTGTTTCTCTTACCTTATGTGAGGCAAATTCAGATAGATAAATAGCAGTAATAGTCCCTAGAGGAACTGCAACAAGTAGTGCAATAAAAGTGGTCGTTAATGTTCCGGAGATTAAGGGTAATATTCCATAATGCTTGATTGAGTAATTTGGAGTCCATACGGTATCTGTAAGAAATTCATAAATAGACACATGCTGAAAGAAAGGAATAGCTTCACTTACAAGAACATAGACAATTGCTGAGGTAATAAAAACTGCAAATGCTGCTGAGCATAATAGAGCAAATTCAATAAATCTCTCCATAATATTTCTTTGGAAATCTTTAGATAATCTTGCGCTTATAATTGGTTCAGACATAGAAGATGCATTCGTAATGTAATCCTTGCAATATTACTTCAATTTCTCTTTAATTAAAATTAGAAAGAGAAAAAAAAGGGCAATTTAATTGCCCTTTTTTATAAGGTATTTTATTTATTTACTTGCTGCTGAAAGTTCTAGTATTTCCTTTACTGACAAACCAATCGCTGGCTTTATAAATGCAGTTCCTGTTTTAAGTGTTTTATAGTGATTTGTTATCATTGCATACTCCTCATCACTAAATGGAATGTAGCCAACTTCTCTAGCCATTTCACCTGCATACTTTAAGTAAAACTCAACGAACTTTTTTACTTTTGGATCGGATACCGCCATTGCTGAATTTATATAGACAAACAAGGGCCTGGAAAGAGGGTTGTATGATCCATCCATTGTGGTTTCAATAGTTGGCAGTATAAATTTACCATCACTATTTTTAATTGCTGCAACACCTAATTTATTTTTATTTTCAGTATAGTAAGCTAAACCAAAGTAACCAATACCACCTTTATCACCGGATACGCCTTGAACTAAAACATTATCATCTTCAGATGCAGTAAAGTCGCCTCGTATAGCTTTTGACTCCCCATTAATAGCTTCAGTAAAATAGTCAAACGTACCTGAATCAGCACCTGGTCCATAGAGCTTAAGGGGTTTATCTGGAAAGCTGTCCCGCACCTGATTCCAGCTCGTAATTTTACCCTGAGCAGCAGGTTCCCACATTTTTTTAAGTTCTGCTGGAGTCAGTTCTTTAGCCCAGTCATTTTTTTTATTAAGTACAACAGTAACAGCATCAAAAGCAATAGGAACTTCAATAAATTTAATCCCAGCATCTGCACATTTCTTTCTTTCGTTAGCTTTAATAGGTCTTGAGGCACCTGACATTACAGTATCGCCTCGACAAAGCTTTTTAAAGCCACCTCCTGTGCCCGATACTCCTACAGTAACCTTAATGCCTGTTGCTATTTGGAATTCTTCGGCAACCGCTTCTGTAATTGGGTAAACAGTACTGGAACCATCAATCTTAACAATATCTACCGCCGAGTATGCTGGTGCTAAAAAAGAAAAAATTCCAGCAACTACGGCAGCAAGACTTAATCTCATTAACTTAAATTCATTCATTTTAATTTCTACTCCTTAGTGATTTTTAATTTAAATTTGCCAACTAATATATATTTTTATTAAGCCATACAAGGTTAATACTTAATTATGACAGTTTAATGACACATTATTGATTACTAATTTTAGGTATAATATGGCTCTAATTGAAAAAGAAAGACAATAATGGAACAAGAAGAGATTTTGCTACTAAAACAGACTATTACTACTGTTAATGAAAAATTTACAGTGCTGCGGAGGTATCTTTGACCTTGATGAAAAAATAGAAAGAATTCAAGAGTTAACAACAAAACAAGAAGATCCTGCGACGTGGTCAGATAGAGTCTTAAGTCAAAAAATTGGTAAGGAAAAAAAGGTGCTTGAGGAAATGGTAAATCAAGCTCAACAGTTGACTCATCAGTTGAATGATAATGCAGAGCTCTTTGAATTGGCTTTAGCTGAAAATGATAGCGATACTCTGATCACTATAAAAAAAGACACTGAACAACTAGAAAAAAAAGTAGATGATATTGAATTTAAGAGAATGTTTTCTAATCCAATGGACCCTAATAATTGTTTTATTGACTTTCAATCAGGTAGTGGAGGAACTGAAGCTCAAGATTGGGCAAATATGTTATTTCGAATGTATATGCGTTATGCAGAAAGAAAACATTTTAAGGTAGAAATATTAGAATTTTCTGAAGGAGAGGTAGCCGGAATAAAAGGCGCAACTCTTAAAATTACAGGTGATTATGCCTTTGGTTACTTTAGAACAGAAACAGGGATACATAGATTGGTAAGAAAGTCTCCATTTGATTCAGGCAGTCGGCGCCACACTTCTTTTGCTGGAGTAAATGTTTATCCAGAAATTGATGACTCGATTGATATTGAGGTTAATCCTGCAGAACTAAGAATTGATACTTATCGAGCTTCTGGTGCCGGAGGTCAACATATCAATAAAACAGATTCTGCTGTTAGAATTACACATTTACCAACTAATACTGTTGTTCAATGCCAAAATGATCGTTCTCAGCATCGAAACAAAGCAGAGGCGATGAATATGCTTAAAGCACAACTATATACTATGGAGCTTAATAAGCGGAACGAAGAGAAGCAGGCAGTTGAAGATGCAAAGACTGATATTGGCTGGGGACATCAGATTAGAAGTTATGTTTTAGATCAGTCTCGAATTAAGGACCTAAGAACCAATATTGAGGTTGGAAATACACAAGGGGTTCTAGACGGAGATTTAGATCCATTTATTAGTGAGAGTTTAAAGCAAGGGGTATAGATTGAGTGAAAATAATCAACCTGTAATTAAGGATGAAAATTCGATAATTTTAGAGCGACGAGCTAAATTAAAAGAGCTTCGTGAAAAGGGCGTGGCTTTTCCAAACCAGTTCGCTCCAGATGCTTTTGCCAGAAAATTACATCAAGATTACGACGGACTCGATAAGGAAGCCTTAGAAGAAAAATCGATGGTGGTCTCAATTGCAGGGCGAATGATGTTAAAGCGTGTGATGGGGAAGGCGAGCTTTGCAACTATTCAAGATTCAACTGGGCGCATACAGCTTTATGTTTCTAGGGATTTAATAAATAATGAAGCTAATCCTGAGCTCTATTCTTCCTTTAAACGCTGGGATTTAGGCGATATACTTTGGGCAAAAGGAACATTATTTAAAACAAAAACTAACGAACTTTCATTATACGTTACCGAGATTAACTTACTGACAAAATCTTTAAGGCCTTTACCAGAAAAATTTCATGGCTTATCAGATCAAGAAACAAAATATCGTCAGCGCTATGTCGATTTAATTGTAAATGAAGATACCCGAGATACATTTTTAAAGCGAAGTCAGATTGTTGCAGGTATTCGTGCTTTTATGACAGATCATCAATTCTTAGAAGTAGAAACTCCAATGTTGCATGCAATCCCTGGGGGTGCTACCGCAAAACCATTCGAGACACATCATAATGCTTTGGATATGGATATGTTTTTAAGGATTGCTCCTGAGCTCTATTTAAAAAGGTTGGTTGTTGGGGGATTTGATCGAGTATTTGAGATAAATAGAAATTTTCGGAATGAAGGGTTAAGTGTTAGACATAATCCTGAGTTTACTATGATGGAGTTCTATGCAGCCTATACTGATTATCATTGGCTAATGAATTTTACAGAAAATTGTATTCGTAATGTGGCAGAACTAACAACTGGATCAATGGTAGTTCAGTACCAAGGAAAGCCAATTGATTTTAGTAAGCCATTTGACAGGCTAACTTTGGTTCAGGCAATCATGAAGTATTCTGATCGTTTTAAAGATAGTGAGCTTATTGATAAAGGATTCATTAAGAATATCTTATCAAAGACAGGAATTTCTCTAACAGAAAATGCAGGGTTAGGCGCATATCAGTTAGCACTTTTTGAGGCTGTTGCTGAAGAGCATTTATGGGATCCGACTTACATCATTGATTACCCTATTGAGGTTTCTCCATTGGCAAGAACTTCTGATACTAATCCAGAGATCACAGAACGATTCGAGTTGTTTATTGCCGGACGTGAGATTGCAAATGGCTTTTCAGAGTTGAATGATGCAGAGGATCAAGCAGCACGTTTTAAAGCTCAAGCCCAAGCTAAAGAGGCGGGGGATGAAGAGGCCATGTTTTATGATGCTGATTTTATTCGTGCATTAGAGTACGGCATGCCACCAACAGGTGGTTGTGGTATTGGAATAGATCGATTAGTGATGTTAGTTACTGACAGCCCGAGCATTAGAGATGTAATTTTATTCCCTCATATGAGAGCAGAGTAAAAATCATGAATAAATATTCAAGTTACGATCGTGATTTAATGAGCCCTAAAGACGCACTCCAAGTTTTAGTCGAAGGAAATACTCGTTTCGTTAATAACGACAAACGTCAGTATGATATGTTAATAACTAGGAATGAAACTAAAGATAAACAACAGCCTTTTGCTTCCATTTTAGGCTGCAGTGATTCTAGAGCTTCAGTTGAGTTCGTTTTTGATCAGAATTTGGGTGATTTATTTAGTGTGAGACTCGCAGGGAATATTGCATCAAAAGAGGCAGTTGGAAGTCTTGAATTTTCAACCAAATACCTAGGTTCTAAAATTATTGTTGTTATGGGCCATACAAATTG
>JAOKFJ010000008.1 GCA_028247015.1 Methylophilaceae bacterium
GAATAGCCCCACTTCACCAGAGCTTATTGAAGATGTTCAAGGTTCTGAAGATAAAAGACATCTTGATATAGATCAAGTTGGCATCAAATCAATAAAACACCCAGTTATCGTAAAAGATAAGACAGGGGGTGATCAGCATACAATTGCAAATTTTAATATGTATGTTCATTTACCTCATAATTTTAAGGGGACACATATGTCCCGATTTGTCGAAATTCTAAACGAGCACCAAAAAGCTATTTCTGTTGAGTCATTTGAAAAAATTCTCAGAGAGATGCTTACACGACTTGAATCAAAATCTTGTGATCTAGAGATGACGTTTCCATATTTTATCAATAAAGCAGCGCCTATCTCTGGGGTAAAAAGCTTATTAGACTATGAGGTTAGTTTTATTGGCCAAATTATTGATGGTAAGTTTATTAATACAACAAAGGTCCTCGTCCCAGTTACTAGCTTATGTCCTTGCTCAAAAAAAATCTCAGAATATGGGGCTCACAACCAAAGGTCTCATGTAACAGTTACTATTCAGACTAATGATTTTGTATGGGTTGAAGATATTATTGAAATCATAGAAAATCAGTCATCTAGCGAGTTATTCGGACTGCTTAAAAGACCTGATGAAAAATATGTGACTGAAAAAGCATATGATAATCCAAAATTTGTTGAAGACATGGTTAGGGATATTGCAACAGAACTTAAAAATAATGACAGAATTAATAGTTTTATTGTGGAGTCTGAAAATTTTGAATCTATTCATAATCATTCCGCTTACGCGCTAATCAAGGGTACTAATTAATTAAGAGGTTATTGTCTTTGGGTAATTTTTTAATCCAAAATAAATTACAATAAAACCGAGTAGTGGTAACAGTGCTGAAAGCATAAATGTATGGCTTGCACCATAAGCATTAATCATTAATCCACCTCCCATTCCCCCTATAGCCCCCCCTACTCCATATGTAATACTGTTATATATTGATTGGCCCCTTGCATGATGATCTTTGTTAAAGAAGTACTCAATAATTTGAATTGATGCAACGTGAAAACTACCAAATGTTGCTGCATGAAGTATCTGGGCAATCACAATAATATAAATATTGTTAACAAAATTTCCGATAAGAAAAAATCTCAAAATAGCCAGAGCTAGACTTATTAATAGAATTTTTTTTAAATTTATTTTTGTAAGAATTTTTGGCATCAATAAGAATATAAATATTTCTGAAATAACTCCGATTGACCATAGTGTTCCAATAGTGAAACTTGAATAACTATTATCTGTTAAGAATATTGAGTAAAAGTTATATAGAAGTCCATGTGAAGAGACCATTAATCCAGACCCAAGTAACATTGCAATCACTTCTCGATTTTTTATTACCTTTAAAATTGATCGCTTGACTGGGTAAATAACCTGTTCTTTTTTTTCAGGAATATAAAAAGTTAAAATAAATATTGTTAATTGAGCTAACAGAAGTGCCCATACTAATGTTTTTATGCTCAATAAATCAATGAGATAGCCTAAAAAAAATGCTGCTACTATAAAGCCAACAGAGCCCCATAGTCTAATTCGACTATAGGTATTATTTTCCTTACTTGCCGATAAATGAGATAGTGTCAGTGATTCTGCCAGAGGTAATGTAGAACTTGTAAATATACTCATAGCCATCATAGTAAAGAACATGAGGTAAAAACTATCCGCCCAAAAAACACTGAAAAATCCTAATACACCAAGAAATGACGACAGCCTAATCCATTTAGCTCTTTGTCCAGTGTGGTCTGCTAACCACCCCCAAAAATTAGGGGCAATAATTCTACTAAAATGAAAAAGAGATAATAAAATACCAATCTCTACAGCATCAAACTTTAAGTCTTGAAGATACAATCCCCAATAAGGAGTAAATAGGCCTACAAAGAAATAGTAAAAGAAATAGAAGCGAGAAAGTCGCCAATGAAGCGTGGAGGTCACAATTTAAAAGGGTTGTTTCTTTTAACATCCATATTTTGAGCCCTGTCCCTCAATACTTGATCAATTAATACTAATGCCATCATTGCTTCTACTATAGGCACAGCTCGTATTGCCACACACGGGTCATGTCTTCCAGTTGTTTTCATTTCAACAGAGTTGCCTTTTTCATCTATTGAATCTCGATTTTGCGGAATACTAGAGGTAGGCTTAAATGCTATGTTTACTTCAATATTTTGTCCTGTTGATATCCCGCCTAAAATTCCCCCTGCATTATTAGTCTTAAATCCACTAGCATCGATTTCATCGCTATGTTCTGTGCCTTTTTGAGAAACACTTTGAAATCCAGCACCAATTTCCACACCTTTAGTCGCATTAATACTCATCATAGCCGATGCTATTTCTGCGTCTAGACGACCAAAAATAGGCTCTCCAAGGCCAATAGGAACATTTTCAGCTTGAACGAATATTTTTGCTCCAACCGAGTTTCTATCTGACCTAACTTTTTCTAAATAAGCCTCTAAAGAATCTACAGATGAATTGTCTGCGGCAAAAAAAGGATTTTTATTGACTACATTCCAGTCTTTAATTGGAATTTCTACCTCTCCAAGCTGAGACAAGCATGCCTTAATATTGGTATTAAAATTTTCTTTTAACCATTTTTTGGCAATTGCTCCAGCAGCAACTCTAATAGCTGTCTCTCTTGCACTTGATCTTCCACCACCGCGATAGTCTCTTATCCCATATTTTTGGGAGTAGGTAAAGTCAGCGTGACCTGGTCTAAATGTGTCCTTAATTTTAGAGTAGTCTTTACTTCTTTGATCTTTATTTCGTATGATAAAACCAATTGGTGCACCGGTTGTTTTGCCTTCAAAAACACCAGAAAGAATTTCAACTTCATCATCTTCTTTTCTTTGAGTAACAAATTTTGAGGTTCCAGGTTTTCTTCTATCTAAATCAGTCTGCATGTCGAGCTCATTTAAATCCATTCCTGGTGGGCAGCCATCTACAATACCACCTATTGCTGGACCATGAGACTCGCCAAAAGAGGTTAGAGTAAATAATTTTCCGAATGTATTTCCAGACATAATTACCTTAAAATTTTAATTAACCTAAATTATATCACTCAGAAGCCTTAAAATATTCTAGGATTCAATAACCGCATATTCACCTGGCATTAATGTATCAAGTTTATAATCGGCAACAGAAACTCTAACGAGGCGAAGAGTTGGGCTAGAGATGGCAGCAGTCATTTTTCTTACCTGCCTATTTTTTCCTTCTGTTATTTTTAATTCTATCCAACATGTGGGAATTTTTTCTCTCTTTCTTATTGGGACTGGTCTCTCCCAAATATTTGGGGCTTCAATGAGTTGAATTTTAGCAGGCTTAGTAACATAATTTCTTATTTGAACGCCCTGCCTAAGCAAATTTAACGCTTCATCGCTTGGAATATTTTCAACTTGTGCCCAATATGTTTTATAAATATTATTTTCTGGTTTAGATAATTTGTTTTGTAAATGGCCATTGTCAGTTAAAATAAGTAATCCCTCACTATCAGAATCAAGTCGGCCAATAGGGTATATATTTTTAAATGGGATATAGCGACTTAATGACTCGTATTCATCGTGTGGAGTAAACTGACTAATTACTCCATAAGGTTTGTTAAATAATAAAATCATAAATTACTAGAGAGAGACAATAAGTATATGGCTAGCAAAATTGAAATTCCTATAAATGGACAAGCAATAAATATTAATTCTAACTTAGAATTAGATGTTCCTAGTAATCCAATCATACCCTTTATTACCGGTGATGGAATTGGATCTGATATTACTCCTGTTATGCAAGAAGTTATTAATGCATCTATAAAAAAAGTATATGGAGATACAAAAAAAATTGCTTGGATGGAAGTCTATGCTGGCGAAAAGGCCACCAAAGTTTATGGTGACAATATGTGGCTACCAGAAGAAACGGTTAAGACCTTAAAAGACTATGTAGTGTCAATTAAAGGTCCACTAGCAACTCCTATTGGTGGAGGTATTCGATCTCTTAATGTTGCTTTAAGACAACAGCTTGATCTATTTGTATGTCTGAGACCTATAAGATATTTTGAAGGTGCACCCAGCCCACTAAAACGGCCTCAAGATACTGATATGGTTATATTTAGGGAAAATACAGAAGATATATATGCAGGTATAGAATTCCCATCCAATTCAAATGATACAAAAAAAATTATCGAATTACTTCACTCATTCGGGGTAGGTAACAAAATAAGATTTCCCAGTACATCTGCGATAGGAATTAAGCCTGTTTCAAAAGAAGGGAGTCAAAGGTTAATTAGGAAGGCGATAGAGTATGCCTTAAAAAATGATCGAAAATCTATTACCCTTGCACATAAAGGAAATATCATGAAGTTCACAGAAGGGGGCTTCAGGGATTGGGGATATGAACTTGCTGAAAAAGAATTTGGTGCTATTAGAAATGATGACGGCTATTATGAAATAACAACTAATAAAAAAATTAATGGGGTTGATAGCAAACTTATTATTAAAGATATGATCGCCGATGCATTTCTTCAGGATATTCTACTAAAACCTAAAGATCATGACGTTGTTGCAACCTTGAACCTAAATGGTGATTACATATCTGATGCGTTAGCTGCCCAAGTTGGAGGAATCGGTATAGCGCCAGGAGCAAATCTATCTGATACAACTGCGATATTTGAAGCAACACATGGAACAGCGCCGTCAATAGCGGGAATGAATATAGCAAATCCAAGCTCAATTATTTTATCAGCACAAATGATGCTTAATCATATTGGATGGAGTGAAGCCTCAGAAATTATAAATAGATCTTATGAAAAGACATTGAAAGAGCAAAAAATGACTTCTGATTTGGCGACACAGATAGAAGGGTGCAAATCATTATCAACTAATGAGTTCGCATCTGCATTGATCACAAATATGTAAAAAAGGCTCGCTTGAAAGAGAGCCCTTTTAAAACAAAAACCTAATCAGCTGGTTGAATGTTTGAAGCCTGCTGACCCTTAGGTCCATCAGTAACTTCGAATGACACTCTCGCGCCTTCTTTTAAACTTTTGTATCCCTCGTCAACAATAGCTGAAAAGTGAGCAAATAAATCATCACCACCATCATCGGGAGTGATAAAACCAAAACCTTTTGAATCATTAAACCATTTAACTGTTCCTGTAGCCATTACGATAAATCCTTTACAAATTTGGGAGGCACCCTAAAGCTTGAATTCTGCAAGAATGTGAAAATTAAAATAAATTAAGCAACACAAAGTCATTTATATAAAAAACAAGCGCCTTGATGAGTTTTGTACGCGTATTCATTTAATATGTCAAGCAATTTTAATTTTTTAAAGCCTAATCTAAATATGCTTTTCTATCTCTTTTAAAGGAATGGCACCTGGAATTTTCTTACCTGATGAAAATATAATTGTGGGGGTTGAGCTGATACCTAGGTCTCTACCAAGTATCAATATATCTGAAATCGGAGTTCTACAATCACCTTTATTATTAGCCATTTTGTTTTTTAACATGTAGTCGTTCCAGGCTTTTTCTTTATCCTCAGCGCACCAAATTTTATTTGATCTTATCTCCGCTTTAGGGTGAATCGCAAGAGGAAATAAAAAAGTATAGATTGTAATATTATCCAATTCTGAAAGCGATTCTTTTTCTAATTTCTTACAGAATGGGCAATCAACATCAGAGAAAACAGCAATCTTTCTTTCGCCATTACCCTTAACAACTTTAATAGCTTTATCAAATGGAAGCTTTAAAAAATTTACTTTAGTTAACTCTTCAAGCCTTTCGCTTGTAATATCAATTTTAGTTTCAGGGTCAACAACCCTCCCTTCAACAATCAAGAAAGAAAAATCTTTATTTGTATAAATAATTTGACCTGAAATAAGAACTTCATAAAGGTCATTAAAGCCTGTCTTTTGAATACTTTTAATTACTAAATCAGGATAGCTTTGGTTAATTTTTTCTTGTAATTCATTTTCATTTGAAAATACTAATAATGAAAAAGTAAATAATAAAATAGTAAATATAAGCTTCATGTTGTTGCCTTTTTTATAAAAAAATTTTTAATAGAACGATTGTTATCTACTAACTTAAGACCTTCTCGGTTTATTTCTTGAATTACATTATTTGGCGAAGAAAATAACCATTGCAATGATGTTGTTAATTTTGAAAATTGCTGGGTATCAGAACGTCTAGAGCGCTCATATTTTCTCAAAAATCCTTTTATTCCAATATCAATATACTTAGTTGTCTTGATCAGTTCCTCTAAACTTTTAATATCTCTGATTCCTAAATTTAATCCCTGACCTGCCATGGGATGTATAGTATGTGCCGCATCACCTATAAGTAAAACTCTTTTATCGAATAGACCTTCTGATAAAACTTGTTTGATTGGAAAGTAACTTCGTCTACCAAAATTTGATATTAGTTGCTTGCCAAAATTTATTCTTGATTTAAATTCAATTATGAAGCTTTCGTCGTCGAATTCCCTTAATTTATCAGCAAGTTTATCATCGCATGACCAAACCACAGATATTTCATTTTCTGATATTGGCAACAGGGCTAGAATACTGTCACTAAAAAAATATTGTTTTGCATGATTTATTTCGTCTCCATCTTTGATAAAATTAAAAGTAATTGCCTGCTGACAAAAATCTTTTCTATTTTTTTTAATTTTGTGTTGGTATACATCATCAAAATTTTCGCTATCACACCAAAGGCAAATGTTTGAGTAAATATCTTCTTTATTGTTAGTAATTTTTATATAATCTTCATGATTCTCGAATATTATTTCATTTTTATATAAAAATTTTATGGCCGATTCATTTAGCGATAAATCTATAGCTTCAGATAAGTCTTTTTCCTTTACCATAAAAGCTAATGCGTCTTTATAAGAATCTTTGGAATCAAACCTTAAGCTTTCTTGTTCCCTTCCATAATAAATATCAATTTTTTTTATCGGGTAATTAGGGTTAATGAGAAATTCTGAGAGCCCAATATTTTTAAACCAGGTCATTGATGATGGAGCAATTGCAAAAATCTTATTGAGTGCTTTAGTATTTTTATTTATCACTCGAATAACATCAAATCCTTTATTAGTTAACATTTTCGATGTTAGACCAGCGACTATTCCACTACCTAAAACAATAATAGGTTCGATTTTTTTATTTTCCATAGCTCATTTTCTGAACAAATTTTTTCTTTAATATTGGAGTACAGTCAAATATTGCTAAAGCTAAACCCCTTAATCTATTAATTCCAATAAAATTATTTGTAAACAATGTTGTTAATCCTTCTGTTATATTCAACATACTCTCTGTTTCCACTTTTCTCGATTCTAAATAATTTTTTATTAATCTTTCTGAAGATTGTATTGCTTCATTTTCGATAATTAATTCTGATAATGACAAAGCATCTCTTAGCCCTGTATTTAAGCCCTGGCCTGCAACAGGATGCATTATTTGCGCTGCATTTCCAATTGCCACAACATTTTTATTATGGATAGTAACGATTGATGATTGAACTAAAGGAAAACTAACTCTTTTTTCACAAGACTCAAATTGCCCTGCTCTTTCTCCAAATTCTTCCTGTAGGGCTTTTAAAAAACTATTTTTATTTAGTGCTGCCAGTTCATTTATTTTATCCTTGGGGCCGGTCCAGACCAAAGAGTAATCCCCTTTATGATTGGGTAAAAGTGCGATTGGCCCGCTAGATGTAAATCTTTCAAATGCAATATTTTTATGAGGTTTATCAGAATGCACCTGAGTAACTATTGCTAAATGATCGATTACCTTTTCTTCTCTTACTATGCTTAATCCATCAATACAAGAATGTCCTCCATCAGCTAAAACAAGAAGATTACAATCAAGAGTTAATAGTTTGCTAGCTTGGTAACAAATTATTTTTTGTTTATCATTTTTTATCTCATCAATTTTTTTTACCTTAGTTTCGTAGAATAACGTTATTTTTTTTTGCGTCCTTATTTTCTCTTCTAAAGCTACTATTAGGTCTCCATACGCTACGATATAACCTAATGCCTCTGAATTAAATTCATCAGCACTCAATTTAGAGCGCCCAAATGTACCTTTTTGAGATGTGTGTATAGACTTAATTGGAATAATTTTATCTTCTATATCGTTCCATATATCAATTTTTTCAAGGATGTATCGACTACTCGCTGATAATGCTAATGCACGTTTATCATTTTTTCTTTCGAATGCTGCACGGCTCTCAACCAATGAAATAGAATTGTTCGATGCAGAGCTGAGAAGTGAAAAAATTAAACCAACAGGACCAGCACCAATGATTACTATTCCCTTAGTCATTTTTTTTACCAACAATCATCTCCAGGTCAGATATTTCTTTTGGGGCTTTTTCTGTTAGCACTACAGGATTATTTTTATTAATGAGAACATCATCTTCGATCCGAACGCCTATACCCCAGAATTCTTTAGGAATTTTTGGATTTGACTTAATATAGCATCCAGGTTCAATGGTTAAAACATTTCCATCAATTAATTTAATAGATTGACCATCGGCGTCTACATATTCCCCTGCATCATGAACATCTAAGCCTAACCAATGACTCGTACGATGCATAAAAAAATCTTTATACGTTTCTTTCTCTTCAATTTCATCTCGACTTCCACTGCATAATTTTAAGTCAATTAATCCATCAATAATTACACTCAATGCTGCTTTATGTGGAGCATTGAATAAGTTTTCACTCTTTGCTTCTTCGATTGCTTTTTTCTGAGCTAATAAAACCATTTCGTATATATCCTTTTGAGCTGGAGTAAATTTTCCATTTATTGGGTATGTTCTTGTTATATCTGAAGCATACAACTCAAATTCGCATCCAGCATCAACTAGCAACAAATCTCCGCTTACCATCTTTTGATTGTTAGCAATATAATGAAGTGTGCAAGCATTTTTACCTCCTGCAACAATTGATTGATAAGCAGGATCACCCGCTCCATTTTGGACAAAATGATTGAGAATTTCCCCTTCAACTTGATACTCATTTTTTCCAGGAAAAGTGCTTCTCATCCCCTGAATATGTGCTTCTGAAGCAATATCTGCAGACTTCTGCATTAATTCTATTTCATAAGAGCTCTTAACTACACGCATGGGGTCTAAAATACTCGCTAGATCAACAACCATTTCAGGAGTTTGGATACCTGATCTTTTTTGTTGCTTGTTGTAATCAATCCATTGATTAATTAATCCCTGCTGTTTTAGTGTGTTGGTTGATAAACTAAAAATCTTTTTTCGGTTTGCTATTAATTTAACAGCAATTTCATTTATCTTTTCTAGCGGATGTGCTTCATCAATAAGAAATTTTTCTTTAGCTTCCATTGGTCCATAAATAAATCCATCCCAAATCTCTTTTTCTTTCTCTTTTTGATGGCAAAATAGTACAGAAAATGGTTTATTTCCTCCCACAACAAATAAAACTGAATCTGATTCTGGAAAGCCCGATAAGTAATGAAAGTAACTGTCAGACCTAAACTTAAAGTGGCAATCACGATTTCGTGTAACCTTTTCAGCATTGAATATTATAGCTATACCATCTCCAATCTTGGATTGAAGAATACTTCTTCGATTGTAAAATTCGTTGTAATTTGATTTCAATTTATTGTTCTTTATATTTAAAATAAAAATATTATAGGTTATCTTGACCCATTAATCTCTCAGGGGTTCCAATATCAATCCATAAACCATTGAATAGCTTTCCCTTTATTAATTTTTTATCGACCTTCTCTCTCAAAACATCTGATAATTTAATAGGCATATTATTAGGTAGATCATAAAAGAAATTAGGTCTATAAAGTGCGACCCCGGAGAATGTTTTTTTTATAATCCCATTATTCATTACTACTCCATCCTCACCCAATAAAAAATCTCCAGTAGGGTTATGTAAAGGATTTTTTACGAAAAATAGCAGTCCCTCAATGTTTTCTGGTAAATTTAATTCATATAACTCAGCATAATTTATGTCTGAAAATACATCGCTATTTATGACTAAAAAAGGATCTGATTTAAGAAGAGGTAGAGCTTTTTTAATACCTCCGGCAGTTTCTAAAACTGGATTTTCATCTGAAAAAATAATCCGAACCCCCCATTGCGATCCGCTACCAAGGTAGCCCTTAATTTTTTCCGCTAGATAGGAAACATTAATTACAATATCTATAAATCCAGCTGCAGCTAATTTCTCAATATGCCAGACAATTAATGGTTTATCGTTAAAAATTAATAGCGGCTTAGGAGTCTCTTTAGTTAAATCTCCCATTCTTTCGCCTCTACCCGCTGCTAATATCATCACTGATCTATTCATTTTATTATTAGTTTATTCAATAAATTTCTCAAGGGAAATAATTCCTTATATCTACTTATAGTATTCCACAAATATTTTTCTACTAATGGGATATCGTCGAGGTATTGATTTTTTTTATCGCGAATAGATAGCCTTGAAAATATCCCAAGAATTTTTAGGTGCCTTTGAACCCCCATCAATTCAAAATCTTCATAAAATTTAGAAAAATCATTTTGGATTGGTAAATTTTCTTTTTTAGCTTTCTGCCAATAACGAACAGATTGATCAATTATAAATTCCTCGTCGCATTCAATGTATGCATCTTTTAACAATGAAACTAAGTCATAAGTTATTGGGCCAACCAACGCGTCTTGAAAATCTAAAATACCAGGGTTTTGTTCTGTACCGCCTAAAAACATTAAATTTCTTGAATGAAAATCTCTATGAACAAAGACTTGAGGCTGCAAACTCACTTTTTTAGCAATAAATTTAAAAAATTTGTCTAGTATGCCTAAGTCTATCTTTGCTAACGAAATATTCTTGAGTTTAATAAGGTACCAATCAACAAACAAACTCATTTCCTCATATAATTTCTTTTCATCATAATGCTGCATTTTTTTTGTACTTATCATTTTTTGAATCTGAATAAGCGAACTTGCTGCATCCGAATAGAGCTTAGCTGCATTATCCTTATTTATCACATCTAGATAGGTCATTGGACCAAAGTCATCCATTAAAATAATGCCCAATTTAATATCAAATGCATATATTTTTGGTGCCTTAACTTCAGCCTCCATCAGTCGATTGGCGACTTCAAGGAAAAGTACAATACTCTCTTTTTTTGGTGGTGCATCCATTAAAATATAGGTTTGATTGCCATTAGAGACTCTAAAGTAACGCCTAAAACTTGCATCAGCTGAGGCGGGCTTCCATTGGAAATTTTCTCCTAAATAGTTATTAATCCATAATTTAATTTCTTGTTCTCTATTCACGCATTCCTCATTATTTCTCTATAAATATCGATTTTTTTTAAATACTTGAGTTATAATTCATAACTTACTGATTTATATATTACTTTTTTAAATAACCTTAAAGTACAAAATTAACTAAATATGACTAAAATTACTATATCAGGTTTGGATTAATATTTTGTTGAGATTTATATACATTTTTTTGTATTCAACTACATTGATTAGTGGCCTTACAGTTATTACTTCAATCAATGCAGCTGAAGTATTAGATCCCAATAAAATAGTCATTGAAGGTGATTCGCTAGAGAATAAGATAGACAGAAAGCTAAAAGCTTCTGGGAACGCCCTTCTAAAGAAAGGCGACAAAACTATTCAAGCCGACATTATCGAATACGATCAAATTTCAGATGAACTATATGCTAGAGGCAATATAAAGCTCAACGCTAATGGATCAATAATTACTGGGACACAGATGGAGTTGTCAATGGATTCAAATACAGGTGTTATACCAAACGCAACATTCACAACTAAACTAAATAATTCGTCTAGCTCTGTTTTCAATAATAGCATTAGAGGTACAGCATCATTATTATTTATAGAAGGGGCAGATAAGAAAAAATTAGAGAATGCATCAATCACCACGTGTGAAGCCGATCAAGATGATTGGTTTATTAATGCTTCTGAAATAGAAATTAACGAAAGATCAAAAACTGTTGATGCAACTAATGCAACACTGGAGTTCAAGGGAGTTCCAGTTTTGTTTTCCCCATTAGTAAATTTTTCATTTAATGACGAGAGAAAATCAGGCTTTCTGGCACCAAGTATAGGAACTACATCTAGAAGTGGTTTTGAGACATCAGTCCCATATTATATTAATTTGTCACCTACCTCTGATGCAACTATCACTCCCCGCTACTTTAGTAAGCGCGGATTACAGATCCAAGGAGAATACCGCTATTTGGACAAAAATTATAGTGGCATTAGTTCAGCAGAAATATTAAATAGTGACGAACATGCAAGTGACACGAGACGTTACTTAGTAAAAATTAATCATCAACATAAGCTAGCTAAAGGACTTACAGGAAGTGCAAGAATTGAAAAAGTTTCTGATGATAATTATTTCTCAGATCTTGAATCACTCATTTCAGTAACAAGTCAAACAAGCTTGCCTCAAGAGCTACAATTAGATTATGTCAATGAGGATTGGAACGTCAACTTAATTACACAAAAATTTCAGAATTTATCAACTAGCTCTCCCTATGAAAGGCTGCCAAGTTTGTCTGCTAGTTACTCTAAAGTAAAGGAAGGTGGTCTTGGACTAACTCAATATGAAACTGACCTAACTCTATCGATAACTCAGTTTGAGAGAAATAATGACTATATAGGAACAAATAATATAGAAGGCACACGATTTGTAGCAAAACCTAGTATAACTGCTCCCTTTGAAAGAAACTATGGCTATATAATTCCTAAAATTAGTATGAATTTGAGTAGTTATGATCTCGATAATAGCAGCGTTTCGTCCAAAAAATTTGCAATACCAACAATGTCTTTAGATAGTGGAGTTTTTATTGATCGCGAGTTCAAAATTGGTGAAAATAATTTTACACAAACTTTAGAGCCTAGAGCCTTTTATACCTATACCCCATACAAAGACCAATCAATGCTTCCTATGTTTGACACTGGGTTACTTGATCTTAATCAATATAGTATTTTTAATGAAAATCAATTTGTTGGAGGAGATAGAGTAATTGATGCTAATCAACTTACTTTGGCAGCAACAACAAGGTTTATAGATGACACTGGAACCGAAAGACTTTCTGGTACTCTAGCTCAAAGGTTTTATATAAGTGATAGAAAAGTTTTAAATGAAACGCAATTTGCAAATTCAGTATATCGAAGTGACTCAACAGATTTATTTATGATAGCCTTTGCAAGACTTAACTCATCATTAACAATAGATACAGAATTACAATACAATCCTGATGAGGGGTCAACAAACAGAGCAACTCTATCATCAAATTTCTCACCAGAACCCGGAAAATTAATTGACGCTAGTTATCGATTAATTAGAAGTCCATCAGGAAGTATAAATGACCTTAAGCAAATAAATATAGCTGGGCAGTGGCCTATCGGAAAGGGTTACTCGACAGTTGGTAGGTATAATTATGATATAAAAAAATCAGGTGTGGTTGAGGCCCTAGGTGGGTTATCCTATGACGCAGGATGTTGGTCATCAAGTATATTACTTCATCGCCTATCTTTAGCAACCACTGAAAAATCAAATTACACACTATTCTTTCAATTAGAATTAGGTGGGCTAGGCTCACTTGGTACAAGTAAGGACAGCTTAGCAGATGTACTTAATAGAAATGTTCCAGGTTCCTACTCGTCATCGGATCTTCCAGATAAATTCAGACAAGATAATTTCAATTGATCAAAAATAAGTTCAATAATAAGTTAGTTACAATATTCATCTGCATTACATTAAATATACCTTCTATATTTTTTAATTTAAAGGCTTACGAGGACTATGAAAGTCTTGATAGAGTTATAGCTGTGGTTGAAAAATCAGTTGTGACAAAAAATGAATTAGAAAGCGCAATAAATAGTGTCATCATTCAATTTAAGACAGCAAATAAACCAGTCCCAAGTCAAAATGTATTGATAAAAGAAATGTTAGATCGTCTAATTGAAAAAAAATTAATAACTCAGTACGCAGAAATGATTGGAATTAAAGTAGAAAATCAATACCTAGATAGCGTTATCAGCAATATAGCTAAAAAAAATAATATAACAGTGGAGGAACTTAAACTCAAATTAGAAAGTGAAGGTGGAGATTTTAGTGAATTTAAAGAAGGTATTTCGTATGAGCTGCTTATGAATCAAGTGAAAGAAAGAGAAATAACTTCTAAAATTAATGTTTCTGATTTTGAAATAGAAAGTATGTTAAAAAAAGAAACTAGTAAAGCACCTGCAGAATTTAAAATCTCCCATATTCTTTTAAAGAAAGAAAACGGTTACATATTAGGCGGAGGGAAATTAAAAAAAATTCTCAATCAATTAAAAACAGAAACATTCTCAAATATAGCTATTAATAAATCTAGAGGTCCCATGGCGAGTAAAGGTGGCGATCTAGGTTGGAAAAAAATCGAAGAATTACCTGAGCTTTTTTCGATAGCGATTAGTAAGATGAGCATTGGAGATGTGTCAGAACCTTTAGTATCAGGTAATGGGATTCATATTATTAGATTAGATGATGCGAAGAATAGCGATAAAAAAAGTAATAGAATTTTTTCTGAACAATTTAATATCAGTCAAATATTAATAAAAACAAATGAAATAAATAATGAAGACGCCATAAAAAAGAAATTAAGGAATATTAAAAATCAAATACTTGAGGGAGTAAAATTCTCTGAAGCCGCATCTCAATTCTCCGACGGTCCTGCATCATTATTAGAAGGAGCATTAGGTTGGGTTGATAAAAGTGCCATGTTACCAAATTATAAAAGTGCTGTAGAGTCATCCGCATTAGGTGAAGTGAGTGGTCCTTTTGATACAGAGATAGGCTGGGTACTCCTACTTGTATCTGAAACTAGGAACAAGGATATCACTGATGAGAAAAAGAAATTATCTGCAAAAATTGAGATACTTCAAAGAAAAACACAAATTAAATATAAAGATTGGTACGATCAACTTAAATCTCAAGTTCATATTGAAATTCTACTAAACGAATAAAATATATGTGTATTAAATTACCGAGCATCGTTATAAATTGTGGAGAGCCCGCTGGTATTGGCTTAGATTTATGTGTATTTCTAGCTTTTAAAAAAATTCCGGCTAAAATTACTATTATGGCGAATATGAAAGCTCTTGATGCTAGAGCTAAAATGCATGATAAGAAAATTAATTTTACAGAAAATCTGTCGAGCCATAAAGGAAATGGAAACATCTACGTTATAGATGTTCCTTATCAATCCGATGTTAACCCAGGAAAACCAAATCAAAAGAATTCATTAGCACAATTAAAAATGATTGATTATGGCGTGAGAAATTGTTTAAATAAAAATTATGATGCAATTATTACTCTTCCGATAAGCAAAGAGATATTAACAACAGCTAAAGTTAAATTCACTGGACATACTGAGTACATATCAAATTTATGTAAAACTTCCAAAAAGGAAGTTATGTTACTTGCAAATAAAGAATTAAAAGTAGCCTTAGTTACAACTCATGTTGCAGTTTCTAAGGTTTCGCAGTTGATTACAAAAGCCAAACTAACAAGTGTTATTAAAACTCTTCACCTTGACCTTCAAAAACGTTTTAAAATAAAAAGTCCAAAAATTATCATTACCGGACTTAATCCACATGCCGGTGAAAATGGAAATTTTGGTAATGAAGAAATTAAAACAATTACTCCAGTTATCGAAAACCTTAAAAGTCAAGGGTTTGACTTAATAGGACCAATCCCAGCAGATACTGCATTTGTTCCTAAAAATATAAGGATTGCAGACTGCTTTCTAGCAATGTTTCATGATCAGGGCCTATCGGCATTCAAAGCACTATCATTTGGACAGGGTGTAAACATAACCTTAGGACTTCCTATCATAAGGACATCAGTTGATCATGGAACAGCATATAACCTTGTTGGAACTAATGATATTGATCCAAAAAGTTTCTATCAGGCTATTGATATGGCAATTAGTTTAAGTAAATGATTAAAGCTAAAAAAAAATATGGGCAAAACTTTTTGATAGATAAAGGTGTTATAAATAAAATAATTGAGGCGATTAATCCAAAAAATTTAGATCAAATTTTAGAGATTGGCCCAGGTCTTGGGGCACTAACTTCTCAGATTCTAAATAAGGTTGATCATATTGATGTCGTCGAAATTGATCCTGATATGATAAAAATTCTCCAAGAAAAGCTACCCCCTTCAAAAATAACGATATTTCCTTTAAATATTCTTGAAATGAGCAATGACGCTATTGGAAAGTATGACAAGGTTATTGGTAATTTGCCTTATTATATTTCTAGTGAAATTCTGCTAAAAATGATAAAAACTATAAATAATCAAAAAGATTTACATTTTATGCTGCAAAAAGAAGTAGCCGAAAGAATTTCCTCTTCAACTCATTCAAAAAGCTATGGAAGATTATCTGTGATGCTACAATATTTTTTTGATATAGAATTACTATTTGATATTAAACCTGAATCATTCTCCCCTCCTCCAAAAGTAACTTCATCATTAGTTAGGTTGATTCCAAAAATAAACCATGAAAATACAGTAAAAAATATTGATAGCTTTGAAAAATTACTGAAGCTTTCCTTCTCACAAAAAAGAAAAACTATTAAAAATAATCTAAAACCTATACTAAATGATAGTGAACTAAATATGCTTGCGATTAATCCTCAGGATAGAGCAGAGATGCTGTCATTGTCAGACTTTGTAAGAATTGAAAATTATATTTTCGATAAAATAATATTAGATTGAAACTGCTATAATTTAATCCTTTTGGATAAAATAACTATGAAAATTATTCTTCTTGGAGCACCTGGAGCTGGTAAAGGTACGCAAGCGCAATACCTTAAACAGAAGTTTAATATTCCACAGATATCAACAGGAGATATGCTTCGGACAGCTGTTGGAAATAAAACTGACCTTGGTATAAAGGCAAAGAATTTTATGGATAATGGAGAGTTAGTTCCTGATCAGTTGATTATTAATCTTGTAAAACTAAGGATTAGTGAGCAAGATTGCGAGAATGGTTTTCTATTGGATGGATTTCCTCGGACAATACCTCAAGCAGAAGCAATGAGCAGTGAAGGTATTAATATTAACGTTGTTATTGAAATTAAAGTTCCTGACCAAACAATTATAGAGAGGCTCAGTGGCCGAAGAATTCATATGTCTTCTGGAAGAATATATCATATTACAAATAACCCCCCAAAAAATGCAGGGATTGATGATGAAACAGGTGAGCAATTAGTAATTAGGGATGATGATATTAAGGAGACAATAATGAAACGATTGGAAACATATCATCGAGAAACTGAACCCTTAGTAAATTTTTATTCGTCATGGAAAAATAAGAACATGAGCACTAAGCCTATATTTATAAGTATAGATGGCTCCAAAAAAGCTATTGATATTAATAATATGATTTCTGAAAAAATATCTTAAATAATGAGTCCAGATTATCTTTTTAACGAAATAGAAAAAAAAATTCAAACCGAATGGGACAACTCTCAGACTTTTTCTGTTAGCGAAGGCTCAAATAAGCCAAAATTTTACACCTTATCAATGTTTCCATATCCAAGTGGTAAATTACACATGGGACATGTCAGAAACTACACTATTGGTGACGTTATTTCTCGTTTTAAGGTTATGAATGGGTTCAATGTTATGCAACCAATGGGTTGGGATGCTTTTGGATTACCTGCTGAAAATGCTGCCATTCAAAATAGAACTGCTCCTGCAAAATGGACCAATCAAAATATTGCGCACATGCGAGCCCAGTTAAAAGAGCTTGGGCTTGCAATTGACTGGAAGAGAGAAATCTCAACCTGCTCAGTCAATTATTACAAGTGGGAGCAATGGCTTTTTATCAAGTTATACGAGAAAGGCCTTATATACAAAAAAACATCAACAGTTAATTGGGATCCGATTGATAAAACAGTTCTGGCCAATGAACAAGTGATTGATGGGAAGGGTTGGAGATCAGGCGCAATTATAGAAAGAAAAGAGATACCTCAGTACTTTATGAAGATTACTGATTATGCAGATGAATTACTTGAAGGCCTTGATAATTTAGAAGATTGGCCTGAACAAGTTAAAACAATGCAGAGAAATTGGATTGGAAGAAGTGTTGGATGCGATGTTGATTTTAAAATAATTGATTCTAAAGAAAATATCAGAGTGTACACAACAAGACCCGATACATTAATGGGGGTAACTTATCTAGCTATTGCGCCAGAACATCCATTAAGTAAAAGTCTTTCAGGTACAAAGCAAATAGAAGACTTTATAAGTGAGTGTAGTAAGAGTGGTGTATCAGAGGCTGAGATTGCAACAGCAGAAAAAAAGGGTATTTTTACAGGAGTTTATGTTGAACATCCTTTAACAAATAAGAAGATACCAGTTTGGATAGCTAACTACGTGCTAATTAATTATGGTGAAGGTGCAGTGATGGCAGTTCCTGCACATGATGAACGAGACTATGAATTCGCTAAAAAATATGAACTACCTATTAATCAGGTAATTAAAAATGATAAAGAAAGTTCTAGAGGAGCATTTACTGGAAATGGAGTACTAATTAATTCAGGAGAATTTAATGGGCTCAGCAGCTTAAAAGCACAAAAACAAATAACAAAAAAAATAGAGCTGCTAAAAAGAGGCGGGGAAAAAGTTCAGTATCGCCTTAGGGACTGGGGGATATCAAGGCAGAGATATTGGGGATGTCCAATCCCTATGATTTACTGTAAAAAATGTGGTGATGTTCCTATCAAAGAAAAAGATCTTCCAATAAAACTTCCTGAAGATGTAGTAATCGATAAAAGCGGTTCACCACTTAAGAAAATGCAGAATTTTATACAATGTAAATGCCCAAAATGTGGAATGAATGCTGAAAGGGAAACAGATACTCTAGATACATTTTTTGAATCTTCTTGGTACTTTGCAAGATACTCATCATACAATCAAGAAAATTCAATGCTTGATGATAGAGCTAAATATTGGCTTCCTGTTGATTACTATATCGGTGGAGTTGAGCATGCAATTCTTCACCTATTATACGCAAGATTCTTTAATCGAATATTATTTGATTTAGGGCTAATTGACTGTAAGGAGCCATTTAAAAAACTTTTGACCCAGGGAATGGTTTTAAAAGATGGTTCTAAAATGTCTAAATCAAAAGGGAATACTGTTGATCCTAACGAATTAATTAAAAAATATGGTGCGGATACGGCTAGAATTTTTATAATGTTTGCAGCTCCAGCTGAACAAAGCTTAGAGTGGAAAGATAAAGGGATTGAGGGTGCTCATAGATTCCTAAAAAGACTATGGGCGACCACTTATCAATTTGTGAATCTCGAAATAAAAAAAACAAATGACATTACAATGACTGATGCAAAAAGTGAAGAAGAGTTAAAATATAAGCTAAATACAACCATTGAAAAAGTAACAGATGATCTTGATAGACGAACAAGTTTTAATACGGCAATATCATCAATTATGGAGCTACTTAATTTATTTACAAAAAAACAATCTGAATTAAGTGTCAGTCATAAACTAAAAAAAGAAGTTATCAATGTTATTTTAGTTTTACTTAACCCTTTTGCTCCGCATATAACAAAGGAACTATGGGTTAACATCAACCCAGAAAGCAATATTGATAACCAAATTTGGCCCGTAGTTGATAAGTCTGCACTAATTAAAAATGAGGTAACAATTGTAATTCAAGTCAACGGGAAGCTTAGGGGAAATATGGTAATATCTATTGATAATGATGAAGAAAAAGTGAAAAATATGGCCCTCAAAAATGAAGAAATTAAAAAATACATACCAGATAACGTTAAGGTAAAAAAAATTATCTACATAAAAAATAAATTAATTAATATTGTAATAAAATAGATTATGAAAGCAGTATCTAAAAATATATTTATCCTACTTCTAACACTTTTGATCACTTCATGTGGATTTCAATTAAGAGGTGCATTAGATAACACTTTTAATTCAATTCAAATTGATGGTGGCTCAGCAGGTTTTACAAAAGTTATAAAAAAGAAATATAAGCAATCTGGAATTGAGATTAGAGACTCTTCTGCCGATAAAGTTATAGAAATAATTAAGGATGAGTTTGGAAAGAGAATTCTTACCTTAAGTTCTACTGGAACAATTCGTGAATATGAATTAAATTATCTTGTTTTATATAGAATAAAAAACTCAGCTGATGAATGGGGCCCTCCAATAAAAATAAGTTCTAGACGGATATATTCATATGACGATCAAGATATTGTCGCGAAGCAAGAAGAAGAAAAGAATCTAATTAAAGGTATGAAAGAGCAAATAATCCGGACAATGACATCTCAAATTTCCTCTGCAAAATAGGATGAGTAATCAAATGATTTCTGAGGTTCAAATTGATACGCTCAGAAGTAAAAATAAGAATTGTATTTTAGTGGTAGGTGGGGAGCCAGTTATTACTAACCATACAATTACTTTTTGCCAAAAATATTTTCAACAAAAAGATTTTGGTATTGAAGCCATCACTATTAATCCAAAAACCAAAACTGATGAACTAGAACCAATATTTTCCGAAGGATCGTTATTCAGTAATAATAATTTATATAAAATTACGGTTTCAAAGGGAAGAATATCAGAGGATGTAAAAAAATTAATTACTCAATCAATTATTAGCAAATTAGAAGATTTTTACATTATCAGTGTCGAAAGTGAATTTAAGGATTTTAAAAAAACTTCGTGGTATAAAAATTTGCAAAAACTAAGTGCCATATATGAAGCTAAAGAACCTAATTCAATAGAAATTATAAAATTAATAAAAGTTAGGGCAGAGTTACATGAGTTAGATTTAGATGAGGGCGCTATTAATCTAATTGCAGAATTTACAGAAGGTAATCTCCTAGCTGCAGAAAATGAAATTATTAAATTATCGTTACTTCATCAAGGTTCAAAACTAGACTCGTCTGATATTTCAAAGCTTCTATCCAATAGCGCTAAGTATGATGGCTTCAAACTTCTTGAATTTAGCTTAAGGGGAAAAATTATAGATGCTCATAAAGCAATTACATCTTTAGAAGAAGAAGGAATGGAACCGCTAATGATAAATGGACTTTATGCTTGGATTTTTAGAGCAATAGCAAACATTAAAATAAATAATAATGGGCAATATGTCCAAAATGATTTCATTAAACTCAGAATATTTGGGTCATCTCAAAACCTTGTCATTAATTGTATAAATAATTTATCTGTCAAACAAATCGAAGCTTCACTAAATAAGATAAAAGATATTGATTTAATTTGTAAAGGTTTATTACTTGGAAATCCATGGCTTGAACTAAATAGATTTGTAACTGGAATTGCACGTATTTTATGTAAAGCAAAGGTGTAAAATAATTAAGATGAATATAAAAAATTACATACATGAAGTTGGCGTGACTGCAAAAAAGGCTTCGTCTAAAATTGCTATTGCCACGTCAGAACAAAAAAATATTTTCCTTAAAAATTTAGCTAAAATTATAATGAATCATGCTGACGACATTATAAAAACTAATAAAAAAGACGTAAAAATTGCAACCTTAAAAAATTCAGATAACGCATTTATTGACCGCTTAACATTTAATGATACAAATATTAAGTTAATGGCCGATGGTTTACTTAAGGTAGCTAAACTAAATGATCCAATTGGCCAAATATCAAATAAAAGAAAAATGCCTTCTGGAATTGAAGTAGCACAAATGCGAGTACCCTTAGGCGTTATTGGTATGATATATGAATCAAGGCCCAACGTTACAATAGATGCTGCAGCACTTGCAATAAAGTCAGGTAATTCTATTATTCTTCGAGGTGGGTCTGAATCAATTAACACAAACAACTATTTAGCATTGCTAATTAAGGAATCATTAATTATTGCAAATATTCCTGAAGGTGCTGTTCAGATTATTGAAACCACAGATAGAGCAGCAGTTACTGAAATGATTACGCAAACTGACTTTATTGACGTCATTATCCCAAGAGGAGGAAAAAGTTTAATTGAAAAGATTAGTAGCGAAGCAAAAATTCCTGTTATTAAGCATCTAGATGGTAATTGTCATATCTATATTGATGAGTACGCTAATATAGAACAAGCAATAAATATAACAGATAATGCTAAAACACAGCGGCTAGGTACTTGCAATACACTTGAATCGTTAATTGTAAACTCTAAAATTGCAGCACTTATATTGCCAGATTTAATGAATATTTTTGATAAAAAGTCTATCGAAATTCGTGGCTGTGAGAGAACTAAAGAATTCGTGCCGAGAGTTACTGATGCCTCGGAAGATGATTTTTATAAAGAGTTTCTTGGTCCAACTATCTCTTGTAAAATTGTTGATTCAATTGATGAGGCTATTTACGATATAAATAAATATTCATCAGCCCATACAGAATCAATCATTACAGAAAATAATAATAATGCTATGAAATTTATTCGTGAAATTGATTCATCTAGCGTAATGGTTAATGCATCAACACGCTTTGCTGATGGTTTTGAATATGGTTTAGGTGCCGAGATAGGCATTTCAACTGATAAATTCCATGCACGGGGACCTGTAGGTCTTGAGGGACTAACTTCCCTAAAATATATCGTGTTTGGAAGTGGGCAGATAAGAACGTAATTCATGTCAGCTATTAAATTAATTGGAATTTATGGTGGTGCTTTTGACCCCATTCATAATGCACACATTGAAATAGCAAAAAAGTGTATTGAAGAAATTAATTTAAATAAATTGATACTCATCCCAACAGGAAGGTCTGCTTTTAAGAAATCCTTAGCTGTCTCAAAGCATAGGCTCGCAATGTTGAATCTTGCTTTTAATAGTCCTGAGTATGAGATATCAAGGATAGAAATTGATAAATCAGAAAACACAAAGAATCCATCTTATTCATTTGACACTCTAAAGTATTTTTTTAACAGAGATAAAAATATATATTTCTTTATTATAGGTACAGATGCACTAGCTAATTTTCATCAATGGTTTAACTGGAAAGAGATATTAAGTTTGTGTCACATCCTTTTAATTAATAGATCTGACGACGATATATTTTCTCAAAATTGGCACCCAGTAATTAAGGAATTAATTGAAGCTAACTGGACTAACCAAATTGATAATCTTAAAAACAATCGGGCGGGTATGATTTATTCGGTACCAATGCCGAGAATTAATATTGCGTCTCATAGTATCAAGGATAATATACAAAATAAAAAAAGCTTGCAATCATTGGTGCCCTTACAAATTGAAAATTACATTAAAGAAAATTCTCTTTACTAAATTCCCGGCCAATTTATATGATGCACTGCTTCAACTGGATTTTTCTTTTTAATATAAGGAATTACACCTATACAAGGCTCACTAATTTTTTCTTTCAAATACCTAATATTGTCTTCTTGATTATCCATATCAGGGTCAATTATATTGGCAATCCATCCAAAAAGGTTTTGTTTATTTTTATGGATTGCTTCAATCGTAAGTATTGTATGGTTTAGACAACCGAGTCTTATACCTACTACGAGTATAATAGGAATATTTAGAGAGCTAATTAAATCTGAAGTCATAATATCTTCACTTAGTGGCACATAATAACCCCCTGCCCCCTCAACAAATAAATAGTCAGTATTTTTTTTTATTGAGTCATAGTGCTCTTTTATTTTTTTAAGGCTAATAGGTTTATTATTAATTTTCGAAGCGATATGCGGAGCAATTGCTTCTTTAAAGCTATATGTATTAATATCATGGCTATTAAGTGTAGTATTACTAAAACGGTTAATTTCAAAAACATCTGCATTTACACTAACGCCCTCATAAATGCTCTCACCTGCTGCAACAGGCTTCATTCCGCCAACAATTTTTCTTCGAGATTTCATTAATTCAATTAATGCACAGGTAATAAAAGTTTTACCAATCCCAGTATCAGTCCCAGTAATAAAAAAGTTTTGACCCATATTTAATTTTTATTGATTAGTCAGTATTAGGTTTTTGAATATTCCACGTATATCCATATATTACTTCATAAGAAGCTGGTAATAAATTATTCTTCCTATATATCTCATAATTTTTAATAATATTCTTAGTAAATGATTTTCCTGACAGTCCACTATTCTTAGATACATTACCACTAGTTGCACCGATCCCTTTAATATCGAAAAATAATTTTCGAACATCCTTATAAGTCACCTTAAAATTCTCAACATCTAATATAGGGGGACTAAAACCAGAATACATAAGGGAATCGCTAATACTGTCAATGTCAATAAATGTATTTGTCTTTTTTTCTTTAGATAAATTTTCTGTAATTTCACGTAATTCATTTAATGTATTTGGGCCAAATGTACTAAAAATAAAAAGCCCTCCGGGTCTTAGTATCTTCTTTACCTGATCAAATACTGAATCTAATTTATTGCACCATTGAATCGTACTTGATGACCATACAAGATCAAGAGAATTTTCTTCTATAGGTATTTCCTCAATATCAGCACATATGTATGAATAAGGGCTAATCTTATCTTTTTTTGAAGAAATTAGTTGCTGTTTTTGACGTGCTTCTCTGAGCATATTTTCAGAAAAATCATAGTTAATAATTTCTGACATTTCATATTTTCTTCTCAGTTTTATTCCATTTCTTCCAGTTCCACATCCTAAATCTAATATATTTATAGGATTTAATTCAATACTATTTAGTCTATGAATTAAATTATCGGAAATTCTATCTTGTAAATCGGAGCAAGAGTCATAAGTTAATGCTGCACGATTAAAACTTTTTCTCTTGTATTCCTTGTTAATCATTACGTACATTTGAATCATGAAAGACTTCTTCAAGAAATTTCTTTGGGTGACTTAGGAATGGTATATGGCCTGCGTTTTTAAATATTTTAACTCTTGAGTTTTTAATTTTATCCCCCATATATAATGAGGCTTCTTTTGGCGTTAGCTTGTCATTTTCTCCAACAATAATTGTCGTAGGTACTCTTATATGTTCAATGGTTTGTGTTAGATCAGTTATTTTTAAAATCTTCAATGCAGCTTTTAATGACTTTATTTTAGGAGGAGACTTAGCTATAAATGTTGAACGGAGATTTTTCATAATTTCTTTTTTATTGTTACTTCCAATAAGTTGAAGCATAAAAAATTGATCGAGAGTTTTGCTCCAGCTTTGAACTAATTGACCATAAAATTTATCAAGTAAACTTTCATCCACACCTAAATTCCAATTTTCTTTATTAATAAAACATGGCGTTGTAGCAACAAGAAATAATCTTGTTACATTTTCAGAGTAGGTTTCACAATATTTAAGAGCAATTATTCCACCAAGCGACCATCCCAATATTGATATTTTTTTTGGTAATTCTTTATAAAGTTGGTTAACTAAGTTTTTTAGAGAGTAATCTTGGATTTCATCACTTTTACCCATTCCAGGTAAATCTACAATATATAATTTATAATATTTAGATAAATTAACCTCAATTACATCCCATATTTTTCCTGACATTCCCCATCCATGAATAAGTAATAATGGCTCACCATTACCTATGACTTTAATATTCATTCTGGTAATAAGCTGTTAATAACTGAAGTAAGGTCGATTATATCTTTCTTGCTATGAAGCGCAGATATTGATATTCTTAATCTAGATGTCCCAGCAGGCACTGTGGGGGGGCGTATGACAGGCACTAGAAATCCTAATATTCTCAATTGTGAAGAGACTGAAAGAGCCTTTTTAAGGTCATTAATTATAATCGGTTGAATTGGAGTCTGTGAATCTGTTAAGGCTGATTTATTGATTATTTTTGATCTGAATAATTTTATTAATAATTTTAATTTACCTCTTAGTTTAATATCCTTCCCAATAAGACTCATCGAACTTATCACTCCAGAAGCAATATATGGTGCTGCTGCAGTTGTATATATATAGGGCTTAGATTTTTGTACGCAATATTCAATAATCTCTCTTTTTCCACATAACAGCGCGCCTGAGACCCCTATTGATTTACCAAGAGTAAACATATAAATAATAACCTCTCTTGATTCTTTACTAATCAGCCCCTTATCTTCATAATACTCAATAATTCCTTGCCCACTGTTACCTAAGACTCCATATCCATGAGCATCATCAATATAGAGCGTTGCATCATATTTTTTACACAAATAAACTAGCCCAGGTATGTCAGCAATATCTCCGTCCATGCTAAACACTCCATCAGTTACTATTAATTTTCTTTTAATTAAATTATTTTTTATTAATTTTTCAAGGTGATTCAAATCAAGATGATGATAACGAACTAATTTTGCTCTACTTAATGTTGCAGCCTCATTTAATGAAGCATGATTTAATTTATCAGAAAAAATTATAGAATTTCTATTGCATAGTGCTCCAACTGCAGCAAGATTTGCCATATAGCCTGTAGAAAAAAATAAACACTTTTCCATCCGAATCATTTTAGCCGCTTCTATCTCTAGAGTATTATGAGGGTCAAAGTGACCTGACAAAAGATGGGATGCTCCAGACCCGTTACCATATTTTCTAATAGAATTAATAATAGAGGATTTAACAATTTTATTCTGAGAGATTCCAAGGTAATCATTACTTGAAAAATTAAGCAACCAATTTCCATCAACAAGAACTCTTGACTTATTAACTGCCTCTATATTATTTCTTGATCTAAATAATTCGGTATTCCTTAATTGCTCTAATTCTGCACTAATTTCATCTATTAACATTTATTAAATCGTTTTTAGATTAAGTCTTTTAAACAATAATTGATCTTTTTCAATATTAGGATTGCCTGTAGTTAAGAGCTCTTCGCCATAAAAAATAGAGTTAGCTCCAGCAAAGAATGCTAATGACTGAATACCGTCATCCATTGCTTCTCTTCCAGCTGATAAACGAACAAAGCTATTAGGCATTGTAATTCGGGCAACAGAAATTGTCCTAATGAAATCTAAATGATCAAATGGTTCGACTCCCATAAGGGGTGTACCCTCAACCTGTGTTAGTAAATTGATTGGCACACTTTCAGGTGGCTCTTCCATATTGGCTAATTGTGAAATTAATCCAATTCTGTCATCAAGGCTTTCACCAAGACCAACAATACCTCCGCAACACACATGGATATCAGCATTTCTAACATTTTCTAGCGTATCAAGTCTGTCTTGATAAGTCCTGGTAGAGATAATATCACCATAGAATTCAGGAGAAGTATCTAGATTATGATTATAATAATCTAAGCCAGCGCTCTTCAATTGTTCAGCCTGGTCATGGTTTAGCATACCTAATGTTGCACAGGTTTCTAGTCCTAATGCTTTAACAGAAACTACCATCTCTTTTACAAGATCAAGATCTTTTTGCTTGGGCTTTCTCCATGCAGCCCCCATACAAAAACGAGAGGCACCAGCATTTTTTGCGGCCTTTGCGGATTGGATTACTTCTTCAACTGATAGTATTGGAGTATTTTCAACATCTGTCGAGTACCTTGCAGATTGTGGACAGTAGCCACAATCCTCTGAGCAACCACCGGTCTTTATTGAAAGAAGAGTGCTTAACTGAACCGCATTAGGATCAAAATTTTCTCTATGAACCTTATGAGCCATAAAAATTAAGTCATTAAAAGGCATATTAAATAAATCTGATATTACCTTTTTGCTCCACTTCTTATTTACTGTAGAATTATTTTTTTTGACAAAATGAATCTTATTTTCATGCGTATCAATATTAGACTGTGTCATATTAACTCTCCTAAATAATTGATTTTATTGTTATAATATACATATAATTTAGATGTTAAGTAATTTTACACTAATTTTTAACAACTGTATAAAATTTAATCATATGTTTAATATCGTTTTATTTGAACCAGAAATACCTCCAAATACAGGCAACATAATTAGGCTGTGCGTGAATGCAAATGCAAATCTTCATCTTATTAAACCTTTAGGGTTTGGTTTAGATGAAAAACAAGTTAAACGTGCTGGTTTAGACTACCACGACATGGCAAATATTTCTATACATGATAGTTACCGTGAATGCCTAAATCTACTTAAAGGAAATAGGATATTTGCAGTTACTACAAAAGCCTCAAAGTATTATCATGACCCAAGTTTCATAGCTGGGGATGTTCTAGTATTTGGGCCAGAAACTCGGGGCCTTCCTAAAGAGATACTAAATAATTCTGAAAATTTCATGAACATACGTATACCGATGGTAAAAAATAATCGCAGTATGAATTTATCAAATTCAGTCGCAGTAATTCTATATGAAGCATGGCGTCAAAATAATTTTAATGAAGGAATCTAATTCTCTTGCTTAATAGATCTGTCTAGCAGATCAAGGACCGCTTCACGTGGAGATTTTCTTTTGTGTATAACAGCGAATACCTCCTGAGTAATTGGCATCTCAATGCCTAATTTTTTACTTCTACCTACTACTTCAGCAGCAGTAAATACACCTTCGGCAACATGACCGAGACCAGTTAGTATCTCCTTAAGGTCCTGTCCTTTTGCTAATCGTATTCCAACCTCTCTATTACGAGAATACTCTCCGGTACACGTAAGAACTAAATCACCAGCACCGGCTAGCCCGTTAAAAGTCTCCTGCTTGGCGCCTAATGCTACCCCAAATCTACTAATTTCAGTTAATCCTCTTGTTATAAGAGCAGCTCTTGCATTATTACCGAATCCCATACCATCTGAAATACCTGAAGCAATTGCGATAACATTCTTTAGTGCTCCGCCCACAGAGACGCCAATAACATCATTACTTGTGTAAACCCTCATATTGCTATGATGAAATAATTTAGCAACCATAGATGATAAATCTTCATTAATTGAAGCCATAGTTACTGCAGTAGGCAATGCCCTCACAAGTTCAGCGGCAAAACTAGGTCCCGAAATTACCCCGAAATGACGCTCGCTATTAGCATTAAGGCTTCCTAACTCATCGATTGCAACCTCATGTGGCAATTTTGCTGTACCTTTTTCTAGGCCTTTATTTGCCCAGATAATAGGAATATTTTTATTTATTTTTTGAATTTTATTTAGAACAGACCTAAAGCCTGAAGTCGGCACTACTGATATTAATATTTCAGCTCCTTCAATAGCTATTTCTAAATCATTTTCTAAGGCCAGGTTCTTAGGAAAAATGAAGTCGCCTAGGTAGAGTGGATTAGATCTTGATTTTTGCATACCAGACACATGACTTGAATCTCTCGCCCATAAAACAACATTATGTTTCTTCGCAATATGTATAGCTAAAGCAGTGCCCCAGGCTCCTGCCCCAAGGACACAAACATTCATAATCTATATACCCCAAATATCATTCGCGGATACAAAGCCATTAATATCGTTTAATTCAGATTTAACATCAGCCCAGCCGTCAGTAACTAAAGATGAAGTTAATTTAAGTACTACCATATCCTCAACATCCGCTAGCCTATTACTATTTGATGAAGCTTCATTATAGATAGGTACTTCAGATCTTAAAGTTATTACAGTTCTTTCAAGACTAATATCAGCTTCTCTAATCCAGTTAATCTTTCCTTCGTGATCCTTAACTTTAAGCCATTCTTTAAGCCTTACTATGACCAATAGTGGGTAGCCTTCTGTAATAATTAACTCTTTTTTAGTTGCTTCAGATGGCCCTTCGTATAAAACAGCTTTTTCTGCTTTAACTGATACAAACTCTGAAGCTAAAGCATACTGAGAAAGAAAAAAATACAATAAAATAAAGAAAGAAAATTTACGGTAACAATTAATTAGCATTGCCTGCTTTTTTAGCTGCTTCCTCTTCTTTTTTCTGCATATAAAGCGCCTCGAAATTGATTGGATTTAACAAAACAGAGGAAAACCCAGCCTTAACAATTAAATCAGAGATTGCTTCCCTGGCATAAGGAAATAAAATATTAGGGCATGTTGTTGCTAAAAGCATCTCAATGCTCTCATCGGGAATATTCTTTACCAAAAAAACTCCAGACTGTGAAACCTCAACTAGAAAAGCAGTTTTTTCATTATGCTTTGCAGTAACTGTAACCCCTAATGAAACCATAAAGTAACCTTCAGACACAGACCTAGCAGTATTATTCAATTCAATCTCAATTTGCGGAGCATCATTTAATGTAAATATATCTGGTGCAGTTGGTACCTCTACTGATGCATCTCGTAGAAATATCTTTTCAATACTGAAACCCGATTGGCTTCCTTCCTGATCTATAGATGAATTCTCTGCGTATTTCTTTGCTTTACCTGGAGCCTTTGTTGTTTTCTTTTTATTTTTTTTATCTTCTGCCATTTTTTAATCCAATCCTAAGTTGTTAAAAATAATAATATTAGTAAGCTATTCTAGCTTTTTATCATGAAAGTATGAACCTAAATTTTTAAAATAATTAAATATTGAGCACCTTATCTAAATCGCCAGTATTATCTAATTTCCTCAGCTCATCAAACCCACCTATATATTTATCATTTATATATATCTGCGGTACTGTTCTTTTACCCGTCATCTCTATCATCTTAGATAGCTCCTCTGGGTCTTTATCAACATAAATTTTTTCTGATATAACATATCCTTTGCTTTTAAGCAGATTTTCAGCATTAGAGCAATAAGGACAAAATTGACTTGTGTACATTTTGATATTATTCATAAATTATTTATTAGCAATTGGAAGCTGCTCCTTAATCCAGGCATTTATACCTCCCTCTATACTAACTACTTTATCAAGCCCTAACTTAATTAATATATTAACAGCTTGCTCTGATCGAACTCCCTTTTGGCAATAAACAATAATGAGCTTTTTTGAGTGTTTTTTTATTACACTAATCTTATCTGGGATTTCATCTAGCTTAATATTAGTAGCATTTTGAAGATGACCTAAATTAAAGTCTTGTTCATCCCTAACATCAATAATAAACGAGGGTTGTCGGTTCATCATTAATACTGAATCCTTTGATGAAATTTTTTTTTCTCGGCTTCCCGTTAGGAGATTAGGAAAAATTAGTAAGAGCCCAGAGGTAATTACAAGAATAATTAAAAAAACATGATTAAGTAGAAAGTC
This sequence comes from Methylophilaceae bacterium, assembly GCA_028247015.1. GTDB lineage: Bacteria > Pseudomonadota > Gammaproteobacteria > Burkholderiales > Methylophilaceae > BACL14. The sequence continues at coordinate 31,115 of JAOKFJ010000008.1, forward strand.
CAATGATAAATCCTTTAATATAGGAAACTAATTATTTATTAGTCATGGTTAATTTTAAAACAGGCATTATAATCGAAGGACTAAACATTAAAACAATTATTATTATAACTCAATGCAAAATAACCCGGTAGTACTTGTCATTTTAGATGGATTTGGGCATAACGAAGACAAAAAACATAATGCAGTCTTACAGGCTAATACTCCAAATCTAGATGAATTAAAAAGAACATGCCCTCATACGCTTATTAATGCTTCTGAGTCAGCAGTTGGTCTTCCAATCGGTCAGATGGGTAACTCTGAAGTTGGGCACTTAAACATTGGTTCAGGTCGCATTATTCTTCAGGACTTAGAGAGAATAAATGGAAGTATTGAGACTAATGAAATTTTTGCGCATCCAGGATTAATTGAAAATTTTAAGAACTTATCCTTAAATGATAATTCACTGCATCTTTTTGGATTATTGTCTGATGGGGGTGTTCATAGTTACATTAATCATTTTGAATTTATACTAAAAATGGCAAAGCAACAGAATGTAAAAAAAGTTTATATTCATGTTTTTTTAGATGGGAGAGATACCCCTCCAAGAAGCGCAAAAAAATATATTACTATGCTAGAAAGTTACTGTAAAAAATATTCTACCGGAAGCATAATTTCAATGTGCGGTCGGTTTTATGCCATGGATCGTGATAAAAGATGGGAGAGGACTAAACTAGCTTATGAGCTAATTATGAATGCTACAGCTGACTGCTTTGCCAATACAGGTATTGAGGCAATTGAATTAGCTTATAAAAAAAATGAAACAGATGAATTTATATCTCCTACTATTATTCAGTCTGGGGGAGAGAAAGTTCAAATACAAGAAAATGATTGTATTGTATTTATGAATTTTAGGTCTGATAGGGCCAGGCAAATAACTGATGCAATTCTTAACGATAATTTCGATGGTTTTGAAAGAAATAGACGAGTAAAAAAACTATCTTACTTTACTCTTACAAACTATGACGAAAGTCAAAAAAAAGCTACTCCAATTTTTCCATCAATAAAAGTAAAAAATACATTGGGGGAGTTCATTTCTAGCTTAGGTAAAACACAACTTCGTATTGCTGAAACAGAAAAATATCCACATGTAACATTTTTCTTTAATGGTGGAGAAGAGAAATTATATAAAGGGGAGGATAGAATTTTAGTAAATTCACCAAAAGTAGAGACATATGACCTAAAACCTGAAATGAGTGCTTATGAGCTAACCGAGAAACTTTCCAGCGCTATAGAGTCAAAAGCTTATGACCTTATAATTTGTAACTATGCAAACAGCGATATGGTTGGGCATACTGGGATTTTAAGTGCTGCAATAAAAGCAATAGAATCGCTTGATGATTGTATAGGAAAAGTTGCAAAAGCAATTAGAAAAGTTGATGGGCACCTTATTATCACTGCTGACCATGGAAATGCCGAACTAATGACAGATGATGTTAACCAACAAGCTCATACTCAACATACAACCAATCTAGTGCCATTCATATATATGGGGAAAAAATCAACATTAAAGGGTGATGGAAAATTATCAGATGTTGCTCCAACAATACTTAATATTATGGGTGAAAATCCACCAAATGAAATGACTGGAATAAATTTAATTAATTTTGATGAATAAAAGTACTATTAAAATTCAAGCCTTAGTTCTCATAGCAATATTCATCCTCCAGCTATATCCAAATATTGGGTTAGCAGATAATACAGTCTTAAATAAAAAAGATGACCTAATTGAAATAAAAAAAAATATTGAGGTCATCAATAAAAAAATTAAAAAAAATACTGAAGTAAAGAAAACATTAACCAAGGAACTTAAAAAAGAAGAAAAAAAAATCAGCGGTACAAAAAAAGAACTTTATCAAATTAAAAAAAAGGTTAAAAAAAATTCAAGGAATTTAAATAAACTTAAGAAAAGACTTAAATCACTTAATAAAGAAATTAAGGAAAAAAAGAAAATTTTATCTCAACACTTTTATAGGACTTATACGCAAGGAGAGCCTAATCAAATTCAAATGATTCTTGAAGGATCAAATCCAAATAAAATTTCAAGAGATATCGAATATATTAGATTGTTTACCCAATCACAAAATAAAAATATCGAAGAAATTAAGAAAAAATATAAAGAGCTTGATAAGAATAAGAAAAAAACAAACACAACATTAAAAAAAGTTGTTTCACTAAAAAAAAATAAGGAAAAAAAAGCTAAGCAGCTAATTAAGCAAAAAAAATCAAAGTCTAAAATTTTAAAGAAAATTAATAGCGAGATTACAACCCAAAAAAAAATAAAAACTAAATTAATTAGTGATGAAAAAAAACTAACGAACCTTATTACTAATCTAATTAATAAATCGATTGCAAATGCAAAAATGAAAAAAATTGAAGGCAATGCGACGGAATATAAAAAAAATATTCCAGCCCAAAAATTTGATGGAATTAATTTTAAAAAACTTAAAAAGAAATTAAAGTTACCTGTAATTGGAAAGGTAATTTATAAATTTGGCAAGAAGAGACCTACCACTGGAACTCGCTGGAAAGGTATCTTTATTAAAGCAAAAGAAGGTAATGATGTTTTTGCAGTTGCTACGGGACAAATTGTTTTTTCAGATTGGTTACCGGGCTATGGGAATATTATTATTATTAATCACGGTAAAGGCTACATGAGTCTTTATGGTAATAATCAATCATTACTAAAACAATCCAATGAAATTGTTAAAGGTGGTGAAGTTATAGCAATAGTAGGCAATAGTGGGGGCAATAAATCTAATGGCGTATATTACGAGCTGAGAAAAAATAGTAAGCCATTTAATCCTCTTAGCTGGACAAAGTAGTCTTTATTAACTTAATCCCCAATATAATGTACGTTAACTTTTCTAGAAAAATTATGAAGTCTGTGTTCAAAAATAAAAATTCCTTGCCATTGTCCTAGTAATAATTTTTCATTTTTGATTGGAATTGATAAACAAGTTTGAGTTAATGCTGTTCTAATATGAGCAGGCATATCGTCTTTCCCCTCTGCCGTATGAATGAATAGTTGGTCGCCATCTGGCACCAATCTATCAAAAAAACTATTTAGGTCCACTAAAACATCTGAGTCATAGTTCTCATTAATTAACAGGCTTGCTGAAGTATGCAAAATTTGTATCGTTAATAATCCATTTAAAATATCATAGTTACGTATCCAGCTTTCTACGTCAGAAGTAATATCATATAAATTACGGCCATCCGTTTGCTTATTTAGCTGCCCAAAAAACTGCTTAATTGGTTTATTATTCATCAGATTATTTATTATTTTTAGTTACTTGGGTAATTTTATTAAAATTAGACATGATCTTTTCTTTTAAACATATCATAAACTAAAAGTCCTGCACCAAAACATATGGCGCTGTCTGCTATATTAAACGCTGGCCAATACCAGCTATCAATATGTAGATAAATAAAATCTACAACGTAACCTAGTCTAATTCGATCGATTAAGTTCCCTAATGCCCCTCCCAAAATTAATAGTAAGCCAAGAGAAATTATTGGTATATGTTTATTTTTCACCAGCATAAATATAATCCATACGACTGCAATTAATGTTATAAAAATTAAAAAATATCGTTGCCACCCTCCGGCATTATGGAGAAAGCTAAATGCTGCCCCAGTGTTATGGAAGTTAACAAGTTTGAAAAATGATGATATTTCAATATAGCTCTCGTAAGGTATGTAAGAAGCTATAATTAATTTAGTAGCTTGGTCTAAAATGAGTATAAAAATACTCATTAGGATAAATTTACGCATGCGTCCTTAATTCACCTTGTTCAAATAGGTTTGAGAAACATCTTTTACAAAGACTTGAATGATCCTTGATTGAACCAACTGACTCGTCGTAATGCCAACATCGATCACACTTAGAATGAGGCGAAGCAGAAACATAGACTTTAGTTTCTCCCTCAGCTTCTTTTATATTCACTGAAGATGTAATAAATATATATTTTAAATCTTCTTCAAAATTCAAAAGGTATTTATAGGTACTAGATTTAGTAACAATTTCTAGCGTAGCCTGAAGTGAAGAACCTACTTCACCTTTTTCTCTAATCTCTTCAATTTTTTTATTAGCTAGGTTTCTGATTCCTATTATTTCTTGCCATGCAACAAGCTCTTCTTTTGATAAAGTATGTGCAGGAATATCATACCAATAATCAGAAAAAACAGTATTTCTGTGATCTTTATTAGTAACCTCCCAAACTTCTTGTGCGGTGAAGCTTAAAATAGGTGCCATTATTCTAATAAGTGATTGCGTTATGTAATAAAGAGCTGTTTGGGCGGAACGTCTTTCTTTTGAATCTTCACCTAGAGTGTATAGTCTGTCTTTAAGCACATCAAGATAAAAACCTCCCATATCTTCAGAGCAAAAAGATACAAACTTTTGAATCGCTAAATAGAATTCAAAATTCTCATAATCTTTAAGAATTGATTCTTGAAGCTCATCTAATAAAAACAAGCTATATTTATCGATAGAGACCATTTGAGATACATCAACTGACATACTTTTATGATCAAAATCATCTAGATTTGCACATAAAAATCTTAAGGTATTTCTTATTCTTCGATAGCTTTCAGATACACGCTTCATAATTTCATCTGAAATATTTAATTCTCCAGAATAATCAGTTGAAGCCACCCATAACCTTAATATATCAGCACCATATTGGTCCATTATTTTCTGAGGAGCTATGACATTACCTTTTGATTTACTCATCTTATAACCTTGCCCATCAACCACAAATCCATGAGTTAGTAGGGCGCGATAGGGGGCCTCACCGGTGATTGCGCAGCTTGTTAATAAGCTTGACTGAAACCAACCTCGATGTTGATCCGAGCCTTCTAAATAAAGGTCAGCTGGATTAGATAATTCTTCTCTTGGAACTAATACTGACTGATGCGTTGTTCCGGAATCAAACCAAACATCTAATGTATCTTGGATCTTAGTGTATTGATCCATCTCGGCACCTAGCAGTGTTGAAGGATCCATATTGAACCAAGCATCGATTCCTTTTTCTTCAATCATTTTTGCAACAATATCAAAAAATTCTTCTGACCTTGGATGTGGAAGATTTGTATCCTTATTTAGAAAAATAGGTATAGGCACGCCCCAATTTCTTTGCCTAGAAACACACCAATCCGGTCGGTTTTTAATCATAGATTCGAGTCTCTTTTTACCCCAATCAGGGAAAAATTTAGTGCCGAGAACTGCTTTATATGAAAAATCTCTCAATGACTTATTATCTTTACCCTTATGATTCATACCTATGAACCACTGATGTGTGGCCCTAAAAATAATAGGTGATTTATGCCTCCAGCAATGTGGGTAGCTATGCTGATGCTTTTCATTAAGAAGTAACTTATTATTTTTATCCAACACTTCTGCTACAAGTAGATTTGATTTCCAAACAGATTCACCAGCAAATAATGGGACATTCTTCTTAAATCTACCCTTTTCATCAACAGGATTATCAACTGGGAGGTTATATTTACTTCCCACAACATAATCATCAATTCCATGAGCTGGGGCTGTATGAACCAAACCAGTTCCTGCTTCAGTCGTTACATGTTCACCACATATAATTGGTACGGATTTTTCAAGAAATGGATGAGCGAACATTATTCCCTCTAGCTGACTTCCTTTGCATATTCCAAGATTAACCGATTTAAACTTATATTTACTCAATCTCTCTTCTGCGAGATCAATAGACAAAATTAGAAGCCTCTCATCAGTCTCATAAATACCATAATCAAGCTCAGGATGAATTGCTATAGCCTCATTTGCTGGGAGTGTCCAAGGTGTAGTTGTCCAAATTACTGCCATAACTTCTTTCGGAGAAGTGATCCCAAAGATCTTTTTTAATTTTTTTCCATCAGATGAAATAAAACCTACATCAATTGCAGTCGATACCTTGTCTTCATACTCAACTTCAGCCTCTGCTAGAGCAGAACTACATTCTGTACACCAATGAACCGGCTTACTACCTTGATATAAAAAACCATTTTTATATATTTTTCCAAGAGAGCGGACAATATCTGCTTCAGTTTTATAATTAAGAGTTAGGTAAGGATTATCCCAGTCACCCAATATTCCTAGGCGCTGGAAATCTTTTTTTTGCTTCTCAACTTGTTCAAGGGCATATGAACGACATAGCGATCTAAATTTAGTTGGGTTAATATTTTTTCCATGTTTTTTTTCGACAACTAATTCTATCGGCAATCCATGACAATCCCACCCTGGTATATATGGAGAATCATATCCAGAAAGAATTTTTGATTTAATAATAAAATCTTTTAGAATTTTATTAACTGCATGACCGATATGAATATCTCCATTCGCATAAGGAGGGCCATCATGTAGAATATATTTTTTCTTTCCTTTTCTAGAACTTGAAACTTCTTGGTATAGATTGCGCTTATTCCATTGATTTACCCAATCTGGCTCTCGCTTTGCAAGATTACCTCTCATTGGAAAAATTGTATCGGGTAAATTTAATTTATATTTATTTTTTTCTGTCATAACTTTGTATATATTTTTTTACTTTCTCTATATCAATTAGAATTTGTTTCTTAAGCTCATTGATACTGTTAAATTTTAATTCATCTCTTATTTTTTTCAAAAATATTACATGGACATGTTGTCCGTATACATCATCTGAAAAATTAAATAAATGTACTTCAAGATGGAGCTTAGAAATCCCGCCTATAGTTGGCCTAGTACCTAAATTTGCTACACCAAAATTATCTCCTAATTTTACAGCAAACACGCCATTTAATGGTGGGCGATTATGAAACATATGAATGTTAGCAGTAGGAAACCCTATTTCTCTTGCTAATTTATTACCATGAATCACTTTCCCTGAAATAGAATAAGGTCTCCCCATAAGGAGCTCTACTCTTTCAAAGTCTCCTTCGTGAAGGCTTTGTCTAATTGTTGTACTAGAAATTCTCTGTGCGCTAGATGTAACCTCTTTAACTCCAATAACTTCCAGTAATGCCTTTGATATCTGATTGATGCTACCCTCACGGTTATTCCCAAACTTAAAATCTTCGCCCACTACAACTAAATCAGCTCTTATTAGTTTTAGGATATTAATAAATTCATCAGATTTAATCTCAGAAAAAATTTTATTAAATTTGATAATATAGACTCTGTCTATATTGAGCTCTTCAAAAAATTCTAATTTTTCTCTAAGGCTTATAATTCTGACAGGCGCACTTTCCGGAGAGAAGAATTCTTTTGGATGGGGATCAAAAGTTATTACCGCTGTTTCAAGATGTCTTTTTTTTGATTCAAATATAAGTGTTTCTAATATTTTTTGATGGCCTAAATGAAGGCCATCATAATTTCCTATGGTAACCGCACATGGAGCATTAGCTGCTGGTAAATGTCTAAAAACCTGCATAAATTTATATAATCTTTTTTTTAAGTAACTCTTTAAGATTAATGCCCAATAAGAACAAAGCCAAAAAATATACGGCTGAACCTGTACTAACTAGAAAGAATAATCTTGATATCTTGCTTAATAGACTAAAGGACGTCCATTCTTCTATTGTACCTCTTGTGTACAATAAGAAAAGAGACATAACTAGAAGAGCAACAATGATTTTAAGTAAAAAAGATAGCCATTGAGACTCAAGTTTAAAGGCTTTATATTTCTTTAAAAAATAAAAAAGTAATCCTGCATTAATACAGGCTCCTAGTCCAACAGCAAGTGCAAGTCCAGCATGCTTAAAGTAGCCAATAAATATTAAATTCATAAATTGAGTACAAAATAAAGTAAAGATAGCAATTTTTACTGGAGTTCTAATATTCTGTTGAGCATAGAATGCTGGGGCAAGTACCTTAACTAAAATTAAACCAATTAGACCAATACTATAAGCAATTACTGCATATTGGGTCATAACTAAATCATACTCTGTAAATGCACCATAAAAAAACAATGTAGATATGATAGGTATAGATAGTATTCCCAATGCAATAGCTGCTGGAGCTCCAAATAAAATTGCTAATCTTAGACCCCAATTAATTAGCCTAGAAAATTCCATATATTTATTATCTGAAAAGCTTTTTGATAGACTAGGTAACAACACAGTACTTAATGCAACACCTAGAACTCCTGCGGGAAACTCCATCAATCGATCAGCATAATATAACCAGGAAACACTTCCAGTTGCTAAAAAAGATGCGAAAATTGTATTGATCAACAATGAAATTTGGGTGATTGATACACCAAGAATCGCAGGAATCATTAATTTCATCATTTTCCAAAGTCCTGGCTCTTTAAAATCAAAATCAGCCTTTGGAATACAATCAATCTGATATAAAAAAGGTAACTGAAATATTAGCTGTAATATTCCTCCAATAAAAACAGCCCAAGCTAAAACAAATACTGGGTCAGAGAATGTACTTGAAAAAAATAATGCACCTACTATGAGAGATACATTCAGCCATACTGGGGTAAAAGCCGGAACATTATATTTTCCAAAAGTATTTAGAATCCCCCCCGCCATAGAAACTAATGAAATAAAAAGTATGTATGGAAATGTAATTCTTAGCAATGCAACAGTTAACTCAAATTTATCTGGGTCACTGC